>WQVB01000161.1 GCA_009781815.1 Defluviitaleaceae bacterium | reverse complement strand
TCTTCCTTCTCCACAAGCTCAGGGTAGGCGTGGCCGCTGTTGGCTATCACTACCTTTGCAAGGTCGGTTAAAAACAAGCCCTCAAGCCCCAAAAGCTTGCCGTGGCGAGCAGCACGACGAAGCAAACGGCGAAGCACATAGCCACGCCCTTCGTTAGAGGGGAGGATGCCATCAGACATCATAAAGGTCATAGCACGGGTGTGGTCGGCTATTAGGCGGGTAGAGACTAAAGATTTATCGCTTTTGTTTATTGCGGAGGTTAAAGCGGCGATGGTGTCTACATCAAAAATAGTGTCTACATCTTGCATTATGAGGGCTATACGCTCTAGCCCCATGCCTGTGTCTATGCCTTTTTGGGCAAGGTCGCCATAGTTGCCGTTTTCGTCTTTATCAAACTGGATGAAAACCAAGTTCCAAAACTCTAAATATCTATCTTCATCAGATGTTACGGATGTGATAAAATCTTCTTGGCCATATTGGGGGCCTCTATCAAAATAAATTTCAGAGCAGGGGCCACAAGGGCCGACGGAAAGCTCCCAAAAGTTTTCTTCTTTGCCCATGCGGTTGATGTGAGAGGGGGCTATGCCTATCTCTTTTGTCCAAATGTCGTAGGCCTCGTCATCATCAAGATAAACGGTGATGTAGAGCTTGTCTGTGGGCATTTGGAGGATGGTTGTTACAAACTCCCACGCCCAATGTATGGCCTCACGCTTAAAATAATCCCCAAAAGAAAAGTTGCCAAGCATCTCAAAAAAGGTGCCGTGGCGGGCTGTTTTGCCTACGTTTTCGATATCTCCTGTGCGTACGCATTTTTGGCAGGTTGTCATTTTGGTGGCTGGCGGGGTGGCTGTGCCCATAAAATAGGGCTTTAAAGGTGCCATGCCAGCACCGATGAGCAGCAGGCTTTTGTCATCGTGAGGTATTAAAGAGGCGGAGGGTTGGCGTAAATGCCCCTTGCTTTCAAAAAAGCTTAAATAAGCCTCTCGTATTTGGTTTAATCCTAATTTTTTCATGCGTATCTCCTTATTGACGATTTTTTATCAATGTGTTATAATCTTTTCATGTTAATATATTTTATCAGATTCTAGGGGGATTTGCAAATGAAAAAATACGCATTATTAAGTGTGTCTGACAAAGAGGGCATTGTAGACTTTGCCAAAGGGCTTGCTAGCCATGGTTTTAGCTTGATTTCTACGGGTAATACTCATAAGGCTATACAAGAGGCTGGCCTTGAAGTTTTAGAGATTTCACAGGTTACTGGCTTTCCAGAATGTCTTGGAGGTCGTGTAAAAACTTTACACCCAAAGGTGCATGGTGGCTTATTAGCACGTCGTGATAACCCTGATGATATGGCGTTTTTAGAGGAGCATGGCATAAGTCAGATAGACCTTGTTTGTATCAATTTATATCCATTTAAGGAAACTATCTTAAAAAATGCTGACCTTGCCACAGCTATAGAAAATATCGACATTGGCGGGCCGTCTATGATACGCTCTGCCTCTAAAAATAACGCTTCGGTGGCTGTTGTGGTTGATAAGAATGACTATTCGCTTGTTTTAGACCAATTGGCAAATGGCGGCATTACAAAAGAGTTTCGCTTTGAGTTAGCTGCAAAGGCTTTTTCTCATACAGCGGCTTATGATGCTTTGATTGCTCAATACTTGGGGCAAAAGGCGGGCTTGCCAAAGTTTGGTGAGAAGTTTACGTTAACTTTTGAAAAGCAACAAGATTTAAGATATGGAGAAAACCCTCACCAAGATGCGGTGTATTATAGAGAGATTTTGACAGATGCAGCCGACCTTGTAAATGCTAAGCAAATACACGGTAAGGAGCTGTCTTTTAACAATATAAACGATACAAATGGTGCTGTTGAGCTGCTAAAGGATATTGCTGGCCTTGGCATTGGTGTTGTGGCTGTAAAGCACGCAACCCCTTGTGGCGTAGGCACGGGTGAGAGCACCTTTGAAGCTTGGGATAAAGCCTATAAGGCAGACCCATTGTCTATCTTTGGTGGCATTATAGCTACAAATGGTGAGGTGGACAAAGCCACCGCAGAGGGCATTAACAATATTTTTGTTGAGATTGTTGTTGCTCCATCATACTCACCTGCAGCTTTGGAGATTTTGCAATCTAAAAAGAATATACGTCTTTTAACTCTTGATTGTGAGGCGGAGGCAACTAGCTTGTCTAAAAAGTTTGACTTTAAGAAGGTAAGCGGTGGGCTTTTGGTGCAAGATATTGACCATAACGCTCAAGAAGAAATAAAATGTGTTACAAAGCGTGCGCCAAGTGAAAAAGAAATGAAAGATTTGATGTTTGCTATGCAGCTTGCAAAGCATGTAAAGTCTAACGCTATCGCTATTGCTAAGGACGGGCAGTCCCTCGGCCTTGCAGGTGGGCAAACCAACCGCATATGGGCTACAAAGCAAGCTTTAGAGCATGCCGTAGATTTTTCTGGGGCAGATAGCCTTAAAGGGGCGGTGCTTGCGTCGGATGCTTTCTTTCCTTTTGCGGATTGCGTTGAAGAGGCTCATAAGGCGGGTATCACGGCTATCATCCAACCTGGGGGCAGCCAAAATGATAATTTGTCTATAGAGGCTTGTGATAAATATGGTATTGCTATGGTGTTTACTGGCGTGAGGCACTTTAAACACTAGAGGATGATTGGTATAGGTCGTTTTGCCTCCTCCGTTCCCACCCTAAGTGCTATGTCAGATATAGTGCTATGCTCGCCCCACCCCACTTCGGAGGCAAAACTCTTTGGGGCTTGACTAGAGGCTAAATGTGTCGGACGAGGGGCTCACACACTACAATAACGAGGGAAGTGAAGCCCCTCGTGGGGTTGTTTTGACGGCTCTGCCGTCAAAACAACCCCACGCCCCCGCCCTTGGATGCCCCTGCGGGGCATCCAAGGGCGGGGGCGAAACCAATTGTAAAGGAAGAGAAAAAATGTTTGATATAGCTTTGGTAGGCTCTGGTGGCATGATGCCCCTCCATAATCGCTTTTTAAGCTCCGCCCTTTTGCGTTTTGAGGGGCGGATGCTTTTGATTGATTGTGGCGAGGGGGCACAGGTGAGCATAAAGCAGATAGGCTGGGGCTTTAAAACCATTGATTGCATCTGCCTTACCCATTTTCATGCTGACCATGTAACGGGCCTGCCTGGGCTGCTTTTGAGCATCGGTCATTCTGGGCGAGAAGAGCCACTAACCATCATCGGCCCTATAGGTGTTGCACATATAGTCAAAAGCTTATGTGTTGTGGTTGGGGAGCTGCCTTTTGATATTGAGTTTGTAGAAATCCCTAAAGAGGGGCTTGCATGCTTTCTCGTGTCTCTCCTATAGTTTTTGCTATGTACTCACTCCGCTCAGAATAATTGCCCATGTTTTGCGTTTAGGGTAGTTGGGCCACGCCTTGGTGACTTTGAT
>WQVB01000160.1 GCA_009781815.1 Defluviitaleaceae bacterium | reverse complement strand
TTATCGGAGGCATAAAGCATCTTCAAAAGGGCGGCGGCGGCATCTTCAGGGTTGTTGCCTTGCTCTATCACCTTGGCAATGATAGCCTTGTGCTTTTCAAGCAAGCCCTTCTCAATCACCCCTTCAATCTCACCTACAATACGAAGGCCTTTTGCCGCCTCAACCTCTTCCAGAGTGGGGATAGGTGCAAGCTCCAACTTTTGTTTGGTGAAGCGTTCAAGCTCTTTTAAAGCTACAAACTCTTTGTTACCCGTGATGATAGTGAGAGATGTGCCTGAGCGACCTGCACGACCTGTGCGGCCGATACGATGCACATAAAAATCCATATCCTGAGGCAAGTCATAGTTTATAACATATTCTATATGGTCTATATCAAGGCCACGTGCGGCTACGTCTGTAGCTATAAGCATGTCTACCCTGCCTTTTTTAAAGCTATCCATAACCATGTTGCGGGCAAATTGCTTCATATCGCCGTGGAGTGTCTCGGCAAAATAGCCTCTATTTCGCAATTTTTCTGAAAGCTCTTCAACCATCTTTTTGGTATTACAAAAAATCATGCTACGCTTGGGGTTGTAATAGTCAATCAAACGGCAAAGCACATCAAACTTAGTGCCTCGGGGTATATCATACACAAATTGCTTAATATTGGCAGAAGTTAAGGCTTTTTGCACCACTTTGACGATAAAGGGGTCTGTTTGATATCTTTTGGTAATATTCATAATTTCTGGAGACATGGTGGCAGAGAAAAGAAGAGTTTGCCTTTCGTCAGGTACTTCTTTCAAAATGGTCTCGATATCTTCACGAAAGCCCATGTTGAGCATCTCGTCTGCCTCATCCAAAATAATCATTTTCAAGTTATCAAGCTTCAAGGTACGGCGACGCATATGATCCATAATGCGGCCAGGCGTGCCTATAACAATCTCACAGCCACGGCGAAGTGTAGCTATTTGCAGGTCTATATTCTGCCCGCCATAAAGGCACACAATGCCTATATCACGCTTATATTTGCCAAAGTTTTTTATTTGAGCGGCAACCTGCTGGGCAAGCTCCCTAGTGGGGCATAAAACAAGCACTTGAGTTTTACCAGATATACTTTTATCTATCATCTCTAAAGCTGGTATGCCAAAAGCGGCCGTTTTGCCCGTCCCTGTTTGAGAGTGGCCTATAACGTCCCTTCCAGACATAACGGCGGGTATGCCCTCTGCTTGTATTTTTGTGGTTTTTGTAAAGCCCATATCCGCCACAGCTTTTTTAATTTCGTCAGAAATAGGTAGCTCCTCAAAGAGGATTTCTTTAACCTCTTCTGCCGCCACTTCTAAATTCTTATCGCTTAAATCTTTATCTAAAGCCATATGTTTCCTCTTTTCTTTCGTTAACTTCTATAATGCATCCGCATTTTCTACAAAATGGTTCAAAGTGGCTATCATTTCTTCTAATTTTTCTGGACCGTGGCCGTGCACAGCTGCCGCCTGCTCTAAAGTTTCGTGGTTGGCAGCTCCACAACCTACACAACGCATGCCATACTGCATAAGCACCACAGCAAGCCTTCTATCAACTGCTAAAATATCCGTTATTATCATATCCTTCGTTATTTTTGTCATTTTGTACTCCTCCTAAATTTTAGTTTTATATAGGGTTTTTTATCGTATTATGCCGATACGAGGGAAGTAGGTAAAAGCCGCCCTCCCTAGTATATTGTCTCTGTGTATAAACAAATTATCCCACGGGTTCATGCCTAGGCCTCTGGAGTCTTTCGAGTCGTTTCTATGGTCGCCCATAACGAAAAAAGAATCTTCAGGGATGATGAAAGTTTGATGGGTTAGAGATTGACCTCTAGGGGCTTCAAAAAGGTACCACTCATATAAAGGCTCGTTTGAGCCGTCGATAAAAACTTGCCCGTTTATAATCTCTACAGTCTCACCAGGCATGCCTATAATCCGCTTTACATACAAGATGTCTGACCCGTCTGGGGAATCAAAAACAATAACATCAAGACGCTCAGGGTCAGAAAAAACATAAGAAAGGCGAAAAGCCACAAGGCGTGTGCCTTCGTTGATGGTGTTACGCATGGAGCTGGTAGGCACCCTAGCATTAACAATTATAACTCTATTTATAAAAACAGCAGCCAAAACGGCAAAAACCAAAACACTAACCCAAGATATAATCTCTTTTCTTATCTTGGTCTTCCTAATGGCTGCGTTGTTTTCTTCACTTTGATTTTCAACATTGTATTCTTCAGACACGTAAGCTAACTCTCCTTTTCTTTAAAATACCAATTTTATTATAACCTATTATTTAAGTAAAATCAACTATAATTTTGAATGTGATTGAACAGTGCTGATTTTGTCATTGCGGATAAAGCCCACAACACGTAAACCTAATTTGAACTTTTTACCACTGTAGGGAACGCATTTATGCGTTCCGCCTTATCTTGCTAAAGGATAGAGAGGTGCAAATCCAATAACGGAATGGATAAATCCATTCCCTACAAAGTTAAATTAGATTGGCATGATCTTGCAATGACGTTGTAGACACTATTCATCCACACCCATAATTTTAATTAGTATCAAAATCAATCACCACAAAATCTTCACTAATATTTCCTTGGAAATTTTTGATAGTTGTTTTTACTATTTTACTTTCGTTAGATATTAAGGTGGTGGAGCTATATTGCTTTTCACCTATGGTGGTTATTGTGTTATAACAACCTGCAGGAGGCAGGATTTTATCTGCATGGGGCATTATCTCTATATTGCCGTCAAAATTTTCTTTCTTAATAATATACCCGTTCAAAGAGTAGTTTCGCCCGCTTAATTTTTTGATAAGGGTAAAATCCCCCTCTGTTATAAGGCTCCTTAAGCGGTTTGAAGATATTTTTTCGCCATTATCTTGCATAAGGTTAGGCAGGGTATAAGCATCTATGCCGATTTCTTTGCCTAAATTATAAGCTAGGGCAAAATCTCCACAGCCCCCTTTGCCAAAACGTGCATCTTCAGAAAGCACCAAAGCTTGGCATTTTAACTGCCGCTTCAAAACATCCTCCATAAAGGCTTGAGGCGGCATTTGAGAAAAAGCCTCATCAAAAGTATATTCAACATAATAATCAAAACCAAAACTAGCAAACAGCTTGCGTTTTTCTAAAGGGTCAAGAAGCAAGGCTGTAGATTTTTTGGAGAAAAATGCGGTGGGGTGCGGGTTAAAGGTTAGAGCTAAGGTTTTTAAGTTTTTTTCAGCTGCAACCTCTTTTAAATATGCAAAGGTAGCCTGATGCCCTAAATGCAAGGCGTCAAACTTACCAAAAGTTATGGCTGTAGGCTCTACTATATTTAAGTCTTTATCGGTAAAGTGCTTCAACTTTATTCCCCTTACAACAATATAGTTTTTGGTCTTAAAATTTCTTCTTCTGCGGTATAAATGCCCGCTAACAGCCCATTG
>WQVB01000159.1 GCA_009781815.1 Defluviitaleaceae bacterium | reverse complement strand
TGTTATAGTTGCCTTGGGTTTTTAACACATTAAAACGCTGCGACAACACGCTTGCTACCATGTCTTTTGTGGATGTTTTGCCGTTAGAGCCTGTGATGCCTATAACCTTTATGTCGAAAAGAGAGCGATAATATGCAGCCAAATCCCCCAAGGCTTTTTTGCAATCTTCAACTATTATGGCGTTGTGGGGGGTGCTTTGTTGGCTAAAAACGCATACAGCACCTTTTTCTATAGCCGTGGGGATGTGGTCGTGGCCGTCTGTGTTGCCTTTGAGGGCGACAAAGAGCTTGCTAGCCATATCTTCTCTAGTGTCAAAAGAAACGCCGTTGATTGTTGTGTCGGCTATAGATGGGTTGTTGAGCTGCCCCTTTACGGCTTGGGCTATATCTTTTAGGGTTAGTGGTTTCATTTTACCTCCTGTGGGGTGTTTCCGAATTTTCATTATGTATCTCATCTATTGGCAATGCGTATCAACTCAATCGTCATTGTGGGTCAAGTCTCACCCGAAGAGCAGGGTTCGACCAAGGGCCCGCAATGACGAGTAGGTGAGGTAAGCAATGATAGTTAATAAATCAATGATATTGCCAATTCTCACTTAAGTCTATCCAATTAGGATTGTCCTTTTCGACTAAGGTGTTTTTCCACTCTCGTTTCCAATTTTTGAGTTGCTTTTCTCTTTGTATTGCTTCAGCTATACAGCTATGTTCTTCAAAATACACAAGTTTTGTGCAATTATATTTCGTTGCAAAACTATTTGTATCAATATGGTTTTTATGCTGCCAAATTCTTTCTTCTAAATTTGTGGCTAAGCCTACATATAGGGTGAAATTATTTTTACTTGCCATGAAGTAGATATAGGCGGGCATATTGATATATCCTTTCTTGGGGTGGTTTTAATTCATCCTAAGACATAATTGTAGGCTGTATATCACGTCATTGCGGGCTTGACCCGCAATCTATGTGAGGTAGTGCATACTCAATTGAGACTGCCCTTCTCCGATTAGATTGCGGGTCAAGCCCGCAATGACGATCTAAGGGGATTCGCAATGACGAATCGAGAGGGCTGGAGATTAAGGTGATCGCTAGAGTTGTGTTTGGTTAAGAGCCTCTTCTGCTATTTTTTTGTCGTCAAAGTTTATTTGCCTGCCCTTTTCAAACTCTTGGTAGTCTTCATGACCTTTGCCTGCTATTATTATGCAGTCATCAGGCTTTGCTATGGCTATGGCTTTATAGATGGCTTCTTTGCGGTCTATTATCATCTCATACTCACATTTTGTGGGTGCAAGCCCCTCTTCTACTTGGGCTATTATGGCGGCTGGGTCTTCGTTTCTCGAGTTGTCGCTGGTTATTATGCAATAATCCGACAGCCTGCCTGCCACCTCCCCCATTATGGGGCGTTTTATAGGGTCTCTATCCCCCCCGCAGCCAAAGATGGTGATGATGCGACCTTCTGTAAACTCTCGGCATGAGGATATGATGTTTTCAAGGCCATCGGGGGTGTGGGCATAGTCTACAATCACGCTAAAGCCCTTGCCCCCTGTGGGGATGCTTTGTATGCGGCCTCCTATGCCTTTTATGTTGGCGAGGGTGGTGGCTATGGCTTCCTTATCAAAGCCTAGGGTGGCTAGGGTTGCGAAGGTTGCTAGGCTGTTGTATATGGTGAATTTGCCCGCTATGGGTATGTTGATTGTGATTGGGTTGGTGGGGGATTGTTCGGCATGGGTAGGAGATCCCCGATCAAGTCCGCAATGACACGCTAGAGCATCTGCCTGACCCTCGTCATCCTCGACCTCTACCTCGTCATCCCCAACTTGATTGGGGATGACGGGTGGGGAGTCAACCGCCTGACCTTCTATTATATAAGAAATGCCGTCTTTTTGCAATAGGTGGTTGCTTGCCTTGAAATCCCCCCCATTTATGCCATAGGTGGCTATATCACACTTGCCTTTGGTATAATCCAACAAAAAGTCTAAAGTGTCGTCATCATGGTTTATTATGCCTTTGCGGCTTAAATTAAAGAGGCCAGCTTTTGCAAGGCGGTAGTTTTCCATAGTGCCGTGAAAGTCTAAATGGTCTTGAGACAGATTGGTAAACACGCCTACATCAAAGGTAAGCTGTGCCACCTTATGCAAAGCCAAAGCGTGGGAGGAGACCTCCATAACAACATAGGCAACCCCCCTAGCCTTCATCTCGGTTAAAATCTCATAAAGCTCCACAGTATCTGGCGTGGTGGATGTGGCAAAGGGCATGTCAAGAGCCTCGCCGTTTACACGCACACCTAGGGTGCCTATAGAGCCTACAGGTTGCCCCAGCTGTACAAGGGCTTGCTCTACAAAGCCTGCGGTGGATGTTTTGCCGTTTGTGCCTGTTATGCCTATAAGCTTCATGTCTTTTGAAGGGTCTTCGTAATGTTGCTTGCAAATTTTAGCCATTTCAAGCCTTGTGTCTTCTGCTTCTATAATGAGGACTTCAGCGTCGGGCATATCTCCCCCTCTGCCTTTTTTGCAAAGCAGGGCTATTGCTCCGTTTTCTACGGCTTGGGCTGCAAAGCTGTGTCCATCAACCTGCAAGCCCTCTATACACACATATAGGTAGCCCGCCTTGACCTTTCTTGAATCTATGGCAATGCCTCTAAATTTCATAATAACCCCCTGATAGCTTAATTGTAGCCATTATATATTATTTTCCACCTTTTGTCAATGGTTTGGTGTTTCTGCTGTTATCTTGATCCTCTGCCCTTTGTCATCCCAAGCCACCCCTACCGTCATCCCGTGCTTGACACGGGATCTATGTATGATAGTGTGCAACCCCAATTAAGTCTCCCCTTCTCCAATTAGATCCCGTGTCAAGCACGGGATGACGACTAGGTATGATATGGGATTTGGGGTTTTCGCATAAATCTTAACTAGCGATAGTAAAATAGGACATGGTGCAAGTTATAGTATAAGGAGGGATGTCTTTCTCTCGTCATCCTCCTTAATCTTCCCTTCGTCATCCCTGCCCCCTCCTACCGTCATCCCGTGCTTGACACGGGATCTATGTATGATAGAACACAACCCCAACTAAGCCTGCCCTTCTCCAATTAGATCCCGTGTCAAGCACGGGATGACGGTAGGGATGGCACGGAATGACCCTGTATCGGAGTGCGGGGCAGGCTGGGTGGCGTGGGATGACGAGGGAAAGGTAGAGATGACGACTTGGGCATCATCCAATTTACAAGGAGGAATGATTGTGAAAGATATTAGAGCCAGCAGAGGCACACGCAAAAAAATATTGATTGTGATGGCTTTTATGATGGGTGTTGTGGGCTTTTTGGGCTTTAGGGTGGTGTATATACAAGCGGTGCATGGGGAGATGCTGCGAGAGCGTGCTTATGAGCAACACACAAGAGACCGCCTTATAAGGGCTGATAGGGGCAATATATATGATAGAAACGGCGTGGGGCTGGC
>WQVB01000158.1 GCA_009781815.1 Defluviitaleaceae bacterium | reverse complement strand
TTGCTTAGGCAAAAAGGAAACAGTTACCACAAGGGTGGTGATGCGTGCCATTGCAACCGCAATCAACACCATCAAAAAAATTGGCGGCAAATCAGCCCTTGTTAAAACCTACGAAATCGAGAGCTTTCGTGGTGGAGAAGGCATTAAAGCATTGATGCTTGGCGGCTTGCTAACCCTCGATGAGCCTATCAATTTCAAAAGCAACACACCGAAAGAAGCGAAAGGGTTTAGCTTGTTTTTAGATAAAGAAAATAATGCAATTAACGAAGTAACAGTTTTGGCAGATCACATTAAATTAGCCCGCAAGCTGGTTAACATGCCTGGCAACAAGCTTACACCTCAAACAATGTCAGAAGAAATGCAAGCTTACGCAAAAGACCTTGGGCTGGATGTAACCGTTTTTGATGAAACACAAATTCAAGAAATGAAAATGGGGGCATTATGGGCAGTTGGCAAAGGCTCCATAAACTTGCCACGTTTGGTTGTGATAAGGTATATGGGCAACCCACAAAAGGCTGATGACATCACAGCGGTGATAGGCAAAGGAGTTACCTTTGACACAGGCGGGTATAACCTAAAACCAGGCCCTAGCATGGTAAACATGAAGGGTGATATGGGCGGGGCTGCAGCCACTTTTGCTACCATATGTGCATTGGCCAAAAACAAAGTAAAGGCAAATGTTGTTGCCGTTTTGCCTCTGGCGGAAAACTGCATAGCTGGCGGGAGCTTTAAGGCTGATGATGTAATCCACTCTATGTCTGGCAAAACTATTGAGGTGCTTAACACCGACGCTGAAGGCCGCTTGATTATGTGCGATGCATTAACATATGCCATACAAAAAGAAAATGCAAAACGTGTGGTTAACATCGCAACCCTAACAGGTGCCATGGTGGCTGTGCTTGGGTATTACACCTCTGGCGTGTTGTCAAACGATGAGGAGTTTCTTGGTGAGTTTTTGCAGTCTTCTAAAAAAACCAGCGAGCAGTATTGGCAGCTGCCCCGTTATGATGAATACTACACAATGCTTGAAACGCCTATTGCAGATATAAAAAACGTTGCTGATGGCTGCGGTGCAATTGTAGCAGGGCTGTTTATGGAATTTTTCGCGGAGGGCTTGCCTTGGATCCATATAGATATTGCTGGCCCTGCATTCCTACCTACGCCTAAGTATGAATTTTACAAAAAAGGTGGCACAGGTGCAGGTGTAGAGGCATTGTATCAGCTTTTTGTAGACCTAGAAGATAAATAGAAAATCACCACCCCAAGCCTATATACACAAGCTTGGGGTGGTGATTTTTGAGTTGAGGGGGATTACGCATCCATGTTGCGTCAAGCTTATTATCCACATAACCTTACCCATAACGAAAGAGCTTATAAGTTTTTATATCATTGCATTATGACAATAGCCACTATAACTTTAAGTATGGATTATCTTAGCTACACTTTTTCTATTTTTTAGCTTAAAACATGGCTTTTCAGCCTCTAGTTGTAATTATTTGTTATTGACTTTTAAGGACAATAACGGTATAATTATACCATCGGTGAATGTTTGATTTAGATGCTAAACATAAGGCAGGCATCGGTGGTTTAAAAGCTAAGACGCATTGCAAGACTAGCGTCTTTTAGGCGTTTTAAGAAAATATTGCACTCGGCATAAAGCTGATTTTACCAGAATGTGTCTACTGTGTGCAAATTCAAAAAATGCTCAAGTTCTCCATTTGTCAACAACCACTATGTTGATTATTTTTCATTTAAAACACTTAAAAAGATGGCTCTATATAGCGAGATTAAGACTGATTAACAGTATGGTCAAAGGTTTATATATGGGCAGTTCTTGAAGGTGATTGTGAATTATAATACATAAAGGTGTGGTCGCATTTTAGCAACCTTATATAATGCTGATGGGTTGCCTAGCTAGCTACATGAAGAATGTAGCAAAGCAGGCTTAGCAGGTATAAGGCAGCTATTGCGTTAAACACAAGGGGTTGCTGGCATAAACCATCTATGGTATATCTTATTGTAAGTTATGACAAAAAGGGTTGACAAAGCACACACCTAATGTCATTGCGGACTTGATCCGCAATCCCCTTCCTTCCTAAATGCATCGGAAAGGAAGGGGATCCTGAATCAAGTTCAGGATGACGATAAGCGTTCGTTTTGTTCGCTCCCTATGACAAAAAGGGTTGACATAGCTATAGCACGAAAAAATCATCACACCGGTATTAAGCACATGTGTAAGATACCTAGAACAATACATTTAGTAAATTTGTTCATGGCATGCCACACTAACGACAAACAGGAAATCCTACGAGGATACCCACCTGTTATGTCGTTGTTTGCGTCTAACCATGCCTAGAAAACTTAGATTTGAATACTTGCCTTGATAAAGTCATAATAAATTTATAATTGAGAAATAAGTGGACACATCTTGTGAAGCCACATCTCAATTAAGTACTTTTTGACAACATTATCATCGCAAATATCAATATCTATCAAAAAGCAAAGCATCTATATAAGATGTGAAGAGCAAAGCATCTATTAAGATGCAAAAAACAAAGAATCTATTTAAAAACCAAAACCAAAAACCAAAACAGAACGTAGAAAGGAGACTGACTTCAATAGTGGGTAACTTTACTAAGAAACAGTTAACGAGAATTGCAAGCATGCTTTTAGCGTTAGTTATGGTCTTTAGTAGTGTTCCAATAAACTTACAAGCAACACCCATTGGAGATACTATAGAAGGCCCTACGCTAGAGCAAGGCTTAGATAATGGCTACTACCATAATGAAGATAATCATTACTATGATAATAATGATGAAGGTTATTATTATGGAGATGAAGATAATCATTACTATGGTAACGAAAGCTATTATCCTGAAGTTGATCTTCCTGAAAGTGATGATGATGTAAATCATACATATGAAGACGAGTGCGATTATGATTGCACATGCCAATATGAATACCTCTATTGTGAATGTGATTACGATTACTACTATTGTGATTGCCAACACAAAGAGGGTGAAGGTAACAACAACGGCAGCAATGCCAACAATAACAATAGCAACACCAATAACAATAATACCAATACTAATACCAACAACAACAACAACGAAGCTATTGTTGAATATGTATGGCACTCTATAGGCGGCAAAGTTTATTGGCGTACTATGTCATACGACTATTATGACCCTGAAGGCACTATGCTAACCTTACCTTTAGAAGGTGCTTTAGTCTCTCTATTTTATGGAGACTATCTAGTTGATAGTGTTTATGTAGGTGAGGATGGCTTATACTACTTCTCTGCTAGAGAGTTTAGTGTAGAGACATTAAACGACTGGTCAGTTGTAGTTGAGGCTACTATGTTTGAAACAACAAGTGTGAATGTAGTTGACTTTATTGATTATGTTGTTGGTAATGACATCTACACGGCTACTCATGTTGAGATTGATATTCAGGCTAGGCATGTTGGGTT
>WQVB01000157.1 GCA_009781815.1 Defluviitaleaceae bacterium | reverse complement strand
GCTGTGGGGCGGTTGTGAACACAAAGTTATCAACCCCATTTATGCTAGGGTTTGTGTTTGAGTTTCTATGGATAGACACAAACAAATCCGCATTGTTTCTATTAGAAATTGCACTCCTCTCCGCCAAAGGTACGAAAGTATCTGTGGTGCGGGTCATTATCACCCTCTGCCCTTGTGCCTCAAGCAACCTTTGCACCGCTAGAGAGAGCCTTAGCACATCATCAGCCTCTCGCCTGCCATTGGCAACAGCCCCTGGGTCGCTCCCACCGTGACCTGGGTCTATCACAATTGTATATCTACGTTGCGGTGGCGGTGGCGTTGTGCCTCCAGACCCAGAGGGGATGCGTAACACCTGCCCTGGATGTATAAGTGTGCTAGTTAAGCCATTTAGCTGCATAATGGCCTCCATAGTAGTGCCAAACCGTTGAGCAATAGACCATAGGTTATCTCCAGCCACCACGGTGTAGTTGAAGCCACTTGGTGGCGTCGAGGTTGGGATTCGCAAAACTTGACCTGGGTGTATCAACGTGCTGGTTAAGCCATTTAGCTGCATTATGGCTTCCATAGTAGTGCCGAACCGTTGAGCTATAGACCATAAGTTATCCCCCGCTACCACGGTGTAGGTTAGGTTGCCTGGCGGGGGTGTGGTGCCGCCATTTGCAAACAAGGCGTTCCACGTATTGGGGCCAACCACGCCATCAGCATTAAGCCCATTCCTACTTTGAAATGCCCTAACAGCGGCCTCTGTAGCGGGCCCAAAAACCCCATCGGTAGCCAGCCTAGGGTTTGCCCCCAGCTGGTTTAACCTTTCTTGAACCTGCCTAATGCTTGGCCCTTGCATGCCACGCCTTAATATAACCCCAGGGTAAGGTGGCCACACGCTAGACGCTGCTGTAACTGTCGGGTCGCCTGCTAGGGGCTGCAATTGCACAAAAAGAGTTTGGGGCATGTCTTCATCCCCTATTCCCACCTTTTCTACTTGATGCTCTCTAAAGCCATCCAACCCTATAGCCACGTTAACTATGGGGTGAGATGGATCTAAATCTATAGCTTTAAAGCCTTTTGCGTTGGTGGTTGTCTCATAAAGGGTTTTGCCAGCTACGTCGCTAACTCCAACCCACGCACCGTCAATAGGCTTTCCATCCTGCTCATTTGTTGCATAAACTATTAAAAGCCGCTTCTCCATATCTTGCACACATCCTTAGAATGTTTTAATGCATTTTATGAGCAACGGCTTATTCAAGTGAGGGTTTAACCTACTATTTGATTGGTTTTTTACAATAGGGGCAAAGGTTTATAAAGTTTGGGTCGATTGTTAAGCCAAAATCTCTATGGCAAAACTTACAACGCCAGCTTGCTAATAAAGGAGGGAGTATAGTGGCGAGAAACATGATAACGATATTAGGAATGAGGAAGATGAGGCTAATATCTAAAATTATAATTATAACAGCCACAATCACAAAAATTATTGTCAAGGCGATTGCGACCACTTTATAGATTTTAATAAACTTTTTTGGAGATATTTTCATGGGTTACATAACCTCGCTTTTACAATATGGGCAAATGTCGATTTTAGGGTTAGGGTGCAAGCCCCACATCCACCCAAAGTCCATAGGCAGGGTTCGCCTGCATGTGGCGCATTTCCAAAAGCGAAAAAGTAGGATTAGGCTGATGATTCCGCCAGCTATAAGGGCTATGCCTAATATATTAACTATAATAAAAATACCAAAAATAGAAAAAAGAGCTATAGCGACAACCACAAACAAAAGTGCCAAGATAAAGGATTGCCTATATATTTTCGCAAACTTTTTTGGTGTCATTTATTCACCTCTATTCTATCTCGTTGCCACAGTAGGGGCAATATTCGATGTCTTTGATAGGGGGTAGCGGCTTTGGGCATGAGGGACATTCTAAATGTTTAGCAAACACTTTTTTATCCAAAATCCTAAGTGTTATTAGCATGGCTATTATAATCGCAAAAATAACCCACACCATAGAGCCAGGCACAAGTAAAATAGAAAGAGTTAAGGCAAACATGATTATTGCAACCGCTGTCATAATTTGCCTATATATGTTGAGGAATCTTTTTTGCATATTTTTAAGCCCCCCTATTTTGAATTAGCCACCTCTTGTATAACCTCTAAAATATGGCTGATAGGGTCTTTTGAGGTTTTGCTTTTTTTCATAGTTGCCACAAAGCTATCTTTGTTTGCAAATGTGCTTTTTATGGTGCTTACCAGCTTTTTATTGTCTAAATCTTCTTCTTGCACTACCACAGAAAAGCCTTGAGCCTCAAAGCTTTTGGCGTTTAAAATTTGGTCTCCCCTGCTTGCAGCTTTTGATAGAGGGATGAGGATGTTAGGCTTTTGCAATGCTAAAAACTCACCAATGGCATTTGCCCCTGCCCTCGACACAACAATGTCGCAAAAAGCTAGCAAATCACCCATTTCTTTTGCGATATATTCAAACTGGCGGTAGCCTTCTTGATTTCCAAGAGAATCATCCACATTGCCTTTGCCGCAAATATGGATTATATTAAAATCTGAAAGCAACTCCACAAGACTTTCTCTTACGATTTTGTTTAAAGCTAAAGACCCTTGCGAGCCGCCTACAATCATGATGACTGGCTTTTCTGTCTCGAAACCACAAAACTTTTTAGCCCTTACAACGCTACCTTGCAAAACCTCTTTACGAAGGGGCGCACCTGTGTGTATGGCCTTTTCTTTAGGTAGCTGTGATAGAGTTTCAGGGAAGACATAGCACACCTTTTTAGCACGAGGGATAGAGAGCTTGTTTGCCAAGCCTATGGTGATGTCGGATTCGTGTATAACAACGGGTATTTTAAGGGTTTTAGCCGCAAACACAACGGGTACTGCCACAAAGCCACCTTTAGAGAATATTACATCGGGCCTTTCTTTTCGCAAAACCTTCCTAGCTTGACCAAAGCCTTTTATGACACGAAAGGCATCTGCAATGTTTTTCGCACTTAAATATCTACGCAACTTCCCTGCGGATATTCCATAGAATTTTAGCTTAGCATTCGTTGCTAGCTGTTGCTCTACACCGTTTGTTTCGCCTATATACCCTATCTCGAACCCAGCGTCTAAAAGAGCAGGTACAAGGGCTAGGTTAGGCAGCACATGGCCTGCTGTGCCTCCGCCTGTTAAAATAATCTTCACTATCTTATCATCCTTTCCAAATATATCACAAGGGAGGAGTGGACATATTGTCTTGATAATGTCATCCTGAACTTGATTCAGGATCCCCTTCCTTCCCTAATTATTCCGACCAAGAAGGGGATTGCGGATCAAGTCCGCAATGACAACCAAGTGGCGTCAATGCGTTTTGAGCACTCCTCACAAGGGCTGTTAATTGACTTTTTTCTTATTTTATGATACACTATTTCTTATATGTCTTCAAGCACAAATTCTCACAAAATAAACTTTAAGGGCGTGAAAGCCATGAAAAATAGAATAATGCCCTCAATATTTCTTTT
>WQVB01000156.1 GCA_009781815.1 Defluviitaleaceae bacterium | reverse complement strand
TGGTTGCAAAGGTATTGTCAGGGGCTTTAAACGGGGTAGAGGGGCAAGGCATTTTAGTTGAGGTGGATATGGTGGCCTCTATGCCCGCTTTTGACATAGTCGGCCTGCCCGACAGTGCCGTCAAAGAGAGCAAAGAGCGTGTGCGTACAGCTCTTCGCAACTCTCACATATCTCTACCGCCTAGGCGTATAACTGTAAACCTTGCCCCTGCGGACATTCGCAAAGAGGGGCCTGCTTATGATTTGCCCATTGCTTTGGGCATTTTGGCTTGCTGTGGAGAGATACCCCTCGAGAGCTTAGAAGGTGTTTTTGTGGCGGGAGAATTGTCGCTGGACGGAGATATCCGCCCTGTTAGTGGCTTGTTGCCTATGGTGCATCACGGGTATTTGGAGGGGGTGCATCGTTGCATTGTGCCTTTTGCAAATGCGGGTGAGGCGGCGTTGGTTGAGGGGTTAGAGGTAATAGCCCCAGCTAACTTAGGGGAGCTTATAAAGCACCTTAAAGGCGTGCGAAAGCTCGAGCCATACAAGCCCCAGCCTGAGAGTGAGGTCATAACAAGGGTAGAAGAGATGCTAGATTTTGCCGATGTGCGTGGGCAAGAGAGCGTTAAAAGAGCCTTAAAGATAGCTGCCGCTGGCGGGCATAATATTTTGCTTATAGGCCCACCAGGCAGCGGCAAAACCATGCTTGCACGCCGCCTGCCAGGGGTGCTTGGCGGCCTTAGCTTTGAAGAAAGTATGGACGTAACTAAAGTTTACTCCGTAGCGGGTATGATACAAGACAAAGGTCATCTAATGAAGGATAGGCCTTTTCGTAGCCCCCACCACACGGCGTCTTATGCGTCGCTGGTGGGTGGTGGCAAAACCCCAAAGCCTGGTGAGGTTTCGCTGGCTCACAACGGGGTGCTGTTTTTAGACGAGCTGCCCGAGTTTCAGCGTAATGTGCTTGAGGTGTTGCGACAGCCCCTTGAAGACGGGCAGGTAACTATTTCACGTGCAACATCTACCATAACCTACCCCTGCAACTTTATGCTTGTAGCCTCTATGAACCCCTGCCCCTGCGGGCATTTTGGTGAGGGGGACAAGTGCAGCTGCACCGAGCGTGTGGTTAGCAAATATCTTGACAAAATATCTGGCCCTCTTTTAGACCGCATCGACATCCATGTAGAGGCAAGCCGTGTGAATTATGAGGATTTTGAGCAGGCACGTGGGGAAAGCACAGCAGATACAAAAGAGGCGGTTGCAAAGGCGGCGGCTGTGCAAAATAAGCGTTATGAAAACGAAAATATAAGTCAAAACGCAAACCTAAGCGGTGGCTTGATTGATAAATACTGCCCGCTGGATGAGGAGTGCAAGGCCTTTGTAAAAAAGATTTATGACAGCATGGGCTTGTCTGCAAGGGGTTATCACAAGATATTGAAGATTGCAAGAACCGTTGCGGATTTGGAAGGGTGCGAGGATATAAATGCGGGGCATATAGCGGAGGCGGTGCAGTATCGGAGTTTGGATAGGAAGTATTGGAGTTAATATTTTAAGATATAAGGAGAGGTTAATAAAATGATAAAAAAGGAACTAGCCCCAAGCATAATACATTACACATTTCCACCTAGGAGGGAGACGAGTTATTTTGGTGATGCTATTGTCGCTATAATAGATGGAAATAGAGCTTTATTAATTGATGTTGGATATGAAGACGAGGCCAAACAGGTAATTGAAGACTTATCTAAAAGCGGCATAACAATAGATAAAATAATTATTTCTCATTTCCATGCCGACCATTTGTTTGGCATACACCTCCTGCCTGACGTGCCTTTTTATGGCGGGATGAAATATAGAGAAACCCTTATTTTTGAAGGAAGCAGCAATGAAGAGATAGAGAAATATACACCTAATGTTGCAGTTGATGAACCCATGATAATGACCTTTGGAAAGCATAAGCTTGAGCTTATACCCTTTCAAGGGCATTCGGAATGTACCATGCTTATAAAAATTAATGACCAATTTCTTTATATAGCAGATGAAATCGTACTTTCGACTGACGGGCGTTTAATGCTGCCCTATTTATGCAATGGTGAAAAGGATATAAAAAGACAAAGGCAATTAAAAGCTTACACCAAGCTTAAGGATTATTCAAGTTTCACTATAATACCAGGCCATGGCCCAGCTTTTGAGGGTAGCAAGCTCGAAGGATACTTGCGAAATCTTATCATATATCTAAATGCCATAATAGAAACGGATGGTAGAATCACCTATGAAGAAGCCATGAAAAAATGTGATTATCCTCTTTTGCAAAGCAATTGGCATGAGTTTAATTGTAAATAGAAGCAAAAAAGATTACGAAAATCATTATGGATTGTGAGGCAAGAACATATAAATGCGGGGCATATAGCAGAGGCGGTGCAGTATCGGAGTTTGGATAGGAAGTATTGGAGTTAGGTTAGAGAGAAAAGATGCAGGAGGCACAAAAGATGAGTGATGAAGATAAGAATAACTGGAGGGACGCCTTGGCGGAAGTTGCCAAAGAAGTATACGTGGATGTTGGTAAACCCATCTTAAAACCAACAGGAGAGCTGACAGGATTAATCCCAAGAACAATTAGAAATGCATTATCACCCCTCATAAAATGGAACTTGAAAAAGGAGTACAATTTAGCTGAAACCGAGAAGCTCCTTGCGATTAAATTGCAAAATGTAGATCCCAGCCAAATAAGAACGCCCGAGGCTTATATCGCTGTTCCTGCTATACAATATATTAGTTATTGCATGGATAGCGAAGGGTTACGAGATATGTATGCGGAGCTACTTGCGAAATCAATGAATGAAGCAACTTATAAAGATGTTCACCCTTCATTCGTAGAGATAATCAAACAACTTTGTCCAGATGAGGCTAAGATATTGAACATAATAAATACGGATATGGAGACTATAGACGTTATCCTAGAGAGTGCAAATAGAGGCAGCATTTACGCTTATCGAGATTTTTCTGATATTGGATACAAGGCTAAATGTGAATATCCTGGTGATATATCAAAATACATAAACAATATGGGGAGACTTGGAATTATATCAAAAGGCACATTTTCATCACTCTTTGATAAAACTGCATATGACCCGCTAAAAAATCATCCGCTGGTGTCCGATTTAAAAGAAAAATACGAAGGAAGACCCCTAAGGCAATTTGGAGGCGATTCCGCTATAGTTCAGATTGAAGAACGCATTTGGAATATTACTAGTTTTGGTAAAGGCTTTATTAATATTTGCATAAATCCTATAATACAAACAAATGATAGTGAATAAAAATGAGGCGATGGATTATTTGCTAGTCAAGTTTACAATGGTGGAAGTGAGGATTGTATGTCGGCATTTGTGAAAGACACATCAAAGATGATGGAGCTGTTGCCCTTGGAAGAGCAACGCTTTGCTTATGAATTTGTAAAAAAGCTTGTCATAGCTTGGGATCCTGATTTTACAAAGGTTACGCAAGAAGAGGCTAAAAGGATTGAGGATGCCG
>WQVB01000155.1 GCA_009781815.1 Defluviitaleaceae bacterium | reverse complement strand
GAAAGGGGGATTTGAAACTCCCTTGGCCTGCATCTTTAGTAGGGGTGCTTATGAGAAATAAAAAATCTACTTAGATTATGAAATAAGTAGATTAGTTAATCGACGGAGAAAGGGGGATTTGAACCCCCGCGCCGGTTGCCCGACCTACATCCTTAGCAGGGACGCCTCTTCAGCCACTTGAGTACTTCTCCATATAGGTATTGCATTTGCGGGGTGGTGCGGTGTAATGTACAAAATGGGTCCTCGGGGACTCGAACCCAGGACCGTCCGGTTATGAGCCGGATGCTCTAACCAACTGAGCTAAGGACCCAAAAAGTGTGGAGTGATGCAAGTTGACCGCTCCCTAGTTGCATCAAATGGCTTGCTCAATCACATTTACAACCATTCCCCGAAAGGAGCGTTTGTAAATGTGCTTCGCAATGCCACTTGATTGCTACACTGAGCTGGAAGGATTCGAACCTTCGCATGACGGAGTCAAAGTCCGTTGCCTTACCGCTTGGCGACAGCCCAATATGCTTTTAAAAGCAAAGTCAATATTATCATAAACGAGACACTTTGTCAACCCTTTATTTTAAAAAAGTTTTAATGATTTTAAGGTTAAGGGTTTATCTAAAAAATTGAACCTTTGTGATGAGGGGTGTGGCTGGGTCTACCGTGTATAGAGCCATTACGTGGCTTTCACCTGAGGGGTTTTTGGCGTGGCCTGTTACACGCTCTTCGTCAAAAACAAAGTTGCCTACAACTGTGCGAGAGACTATGTTGCAATGGAGGCTGGGTGAGCTTGCAAACATTTGGCCATAACGCTCTTGCATGGCTTCTCTGCCTTGCATTGTGATGTTGCCTTCGCTATCCATGCAAATGCAATCTTCAGAAAAGTTTTGGATGAAAACGTCGATATTGCGGGCGTTGTAGGCTTCTAGCTGTGCTTCTACGGGTTTTAATATATTTTTTATAGACATTGGCGAAACCTCCTTTGGTTTTGTTATAATTATAGTTGTTTTTCAAGAAATGTCAAGATGGTATTGTTGAGATAGCGGTTTTGTGGTATAATAGAGGCAACTTATAAAATGAGGTGATGATATGGCTATGGAAAATGTGTTGCTGGAATTGACTTTGGAAGAAAAAGAGCATCTGAAGACATATTTTGATGAGCAAAAAAAGACAGTAGAGGATGTTATTAGAGATTTTATTTTGGAGAAGATTGAAGAAGACCGCCAGGATTTAAAGATTTTGGAGGATTATGAGGCTAACCCTGATAGAAAGACATACTCTTTGGATGAGCTAGACTCTTTGCTTGGCATAGATTGATGAGATATACTGTCGAGGTATCTAAAAACGTCGCAAAACAATTACAGAAAATGGATGTAAATATATCTAGGATGCTATCTAGGTGGATGAGAGAAAACCTAGATAATTGTCAAGACCCTAGAAGATTTGGAAAGCAACTATTAGGCGACAGAGGCCATCTTTGGCGGTACAGGGTAGACAAGTATAGATTGCTTGCAAAAATTAATGATGACACTATAGAGATTTTAATAGTTGATGTTGGACACAGGGATAAGGTTTATAAATAAAAAAGAGGGCTGACGGCTTGGTCATCCCTCTTTTTTATTTTTAAGTAGGAGTGGACAAAATGCACTGAGCTGTCATCCTGAACTCACATCATTCCGACTTGCACTCACATCGTCATTGCGGACTTGATCCGCAATCCCCCTCCTTCCTGAAGGATTCGGTTGTGAGGCAACCAATAGTCGAAGTAGTGTTATGAAGGTGGGGGATTGCGGATCAAGTCCGCAATGACGAAGAGTGGAGTGTTATAAAGCGGCAAATCGGAATGACGTGTCCTGAACTTGATTCAGGATCCTCTTCCTTCTCGATATACGTAGGAAGGAAGGGGATTGCGGGTCAAGTCTTACCCTCCTGTCTGCGACAGCAGTCAGACCGAGGGCCCGCAATGACGAGTGAGAGTTATCAGTGCTACATGCCACACCTTTTTAGGCGTAGCGGTAGCGTTTACGCATTTTTTTGAAGAAAAAGATGGTGGTGAAGATTGCTAAAATTTCAGCTGCGGGTGTTGCCATCCATACGCCATTTAAGCCAAAGATGTTTGGCAGGGTTAGGAAGGCTATGACGACGAAAACCAAGGTGCGTAGCAGCACCAAAAGGCTTGACACCACCGCATTGTTTAGGGCTGTAAACATTATGGATGCAAAGGAGTTGTATGCCATAAAGATAAAGCCAGCACTAACTATTCTAAAGCCGAGCTGTGCCATTTCGTGTATATCTGTGCCTTGCTCTATGCCAAAGATGGCTATTATAGGGTTGATTGTGAGCCAGCCCAAGGCGATTGTGGCAACGGCTATGCCCCCTAAAATTTTAAGGGAAAAGCGATAGATGCGTTTTATATTGCCTATGTGGTTTTTGCCGTAGTTGTAGCTAAAAATGGGGGCAACGCCTGAGGAGTAGCCTATAAAGATGCCTGCTAGGATGTTCATGCCTGCGAAGATAACCCCTGCAGCTGCTACGGATTCAAAGCCGTGGTTACGCATTAGAATGTTGTTCATTATTGTCATGGTGATGCTTGATGCGAGCATTGTAACCATCTCTGATGCACCGTTTATGGAGGAGCGGCCAAGGGCTCGAATATCCCACTTAGGTTTTACGAAATAGAGAGAGCCTTTTCTCATAAATATGAAGTAGACAAGGCCCACCACCGCTGGCATGGTGTATACAATGCCTGAGACGATAGCCGTGCCTAAAAGACCCCAGCCCCACACATAAAGCACAAGGTAGTTTAAAGTTATGTTTACGGCAGCACCAACTATCATTGTTATTGTTACAATGTGGGCTTTGCCTTCGGTAACTAAAAATTGTTGAAAAACAACACTTAGAACTATAGAAGGCATGAAGAATAGAAAGGGTCTAAAATACTCCATTGTCATAGGTCTAATCATATCATCTGCACCTAGGAGGTTTAAGATAAAATCAGGAAAAATAAGGCCTATAGATGCTAAAAGGGCAGACACCGCAAAGGCAACGATGACGATGAGAGTAAAGTTTTGCCTAGCTTCGACCTTTTTATTTTCACCTAGTTTTTTGCCTACAAGGGCGTTGCCCCCTATGCCTATCATAAAGCCAAAAGACATGGCAAAGCCCACAAAAGGCCACGCTATGCCAACAGCAGCGAGAGATGCCTCGCCTAAAATATTTGATACAAAAACGCTATCGACGACGCCTAAGGTGCCAAAGAGTAGCATTGTTATAATTGTGGGTAAGGCAAACTTTAAAAGATAGCCCATTGTTACTTTTTTGCTGATATCAGCCATACTAATTTCCTCCGAGTGTTTTGTTGTTTTGTAGTTTGTTTTGTTTTTTTGCTTGTGAGGCGAAGTTTCAATTGTAGCATAGATTTTGGGTTAAGTCAATTTGGTGTGTTGGCAGGGAGTAGACGACTGCGTTCATTGTCATCCTGAACTTGATTCAGGATCCCCTTCCTAGTCTAAATAATTCAGGAAG
>WQVB01000154.1 GCA_009781815.1 Defluviitaleaceae bacterium | reverse complement strand
GGAGCTATGATGGGCTTTATGGGCTTAAACATGGCGGCACAAGCTGGCGGTGGTTTAAATGCCCAAGATCTACTCGTGATGGGTCAACAACAGCAAGCTCAACAGCAGGCCCAACAAGCTCAACAGGCGGCACAAGCCCAACAAGCTAACGGGTGGGCATGCCAATGTGGAGCAACCAACACAGGCAACTTTTGTGCAGAATGTGGCGGGGGCAGGCCAGCCGCACCAGAGGCATGGGCATGTGCTTGCGGGCAATCAAACACAGGTAGGTTTTGTGCAGAATGTGGCACAGCTCGCCCAGAAAGCAACGATTGGGCTTGCAAATGTGGTGCATCAAATACAGGTCGTTTTTGCCAAGAATGTGGCTCGGCTAGAGAGTAGAGGGGGATAATATGTTAAAAGAATATAAATGCCTCAACTGTGATGGAGGCATAAGCTTTGACCCAGCGTCTCAACAGCTGCAATGCCCCTTTTGCGACTCTACCTTTGAGGTTGCCGCTGTTTTAGAAATGGAGGCAGATTGCCAATCAGAGCAAGAAGACATCACATGGACGCCCCAACACGAAGATAGAGCGTGGGAAGAGGGGGAGGAAGAGAGTATGCATATATACTCTTGCAACTCTTGCGGTGGTGAGATTGTGGCTGAGGCCTCAACCGCTGCTACTCAATGCCCCTTCTGCGGCAACCCAGTTGTGATGAAGGGCAATCTAACAGGCAGCTTAAAACCTGATTTAATAATCCCATTTAAGTTGGATAAAGCCCAGGCTAAAGAGGCGTTGCAACGCCATTTAAGCGGCAAACGCCTCTTACCAAAGTGCTTTAAATCCAAAAAGACCTTAGACGAGATAACAAGTGTTTATGTGCCTTTTTGGCTGTTTGATGCAGATGTAGATGCTAACATGCGTTATAGAGCCACCACCACCAGAATGTGGTCAGACAGCAGGTTTAACTATATAGAGACACGCCACTTTAACATAATAAGGCAGGGAGATATTGCTTTTGATGGCGTGCCTGTTGACGCCTCCACCAAGATGCCAAGCGATATGATGGAGTCTCTCGAGCCTTTTGATGTAAGCACCGCTATGCCTTTTTCCACCTCATACCTAGCGGGGCATATGGCAGATAAGTTTGATTATGACTCCGCCGAGTGTGCAGGTCGAGCTAATGCTCGCATCAAAAACACAACAGAGCTTACATTTAGACGCAGCGTTGTAGGCTACACTACCGTAATGGCTCAACATCAAGGTGTTGCTGTTAAGGGAGGCAAGGTGCAATATGCCCTGTTGCCTGTGTGGACCATAAAAGCCACATACAAGGATAAACCATATATGTTTGCCATGAATGGTCAAACAGGCAAGTTTGTTGGAGATTTGCCTATGGATTGGGGCATCTTTTGGAAGTGGTTTAGCATCTTGACGGTTGGCTTAACCGCTGTTATCAGCCTAATTGCAATATTGGTAGGGGGGTTTATACAATGATAATAGATATTTTAATATCCTTTGGCATCGCTTTGGTTATAGCTGGCATAACAATGTATGCCATTAGCCGCCAGCTAAAATCCGTAAGGCAAGAGCATGCGGCTTGTAACTATGAGCGTAAGGGGAGCTTTAGGTTGACGGCACAAAGAGACAGCTTTTTATATCGCAATGTCTCTCGCACCCCTCGCAGCACGGGCAACACAAGCAGACCTAGCGGTAGCAGGAGGCGTTAAGGTTGAAATATAGCATTTATAGTGTTTCGGGTTGCGTCGGTGGCAATGGCAAGCCCTTTTGCATATCTTTTAAAAAGGGAAGGGTCAACAAGCTGCTTATAAACTTTCTTGGAGGCGGCTTGTCTTGGGGTGAGGAATCTGCAAAAACCCCCATATCAATAAAATCAATCCTTAAAAAGAAGCAGGGTTTTTATATACCCCATGTGTCGCCTATATTCCTTAAAATGACTCATGTGGGCATTTTGTCGGCAAAAGATAAACGCAACCTTTTTAGAGATTGGCACATACTAAACATCCCATATTCTACGGCGGATTTTCATATAGGTGATAGTGATTTTCACTATAAAAATGACAAAGGTGAAGATTTGGTGCTGCATCATCACGGCATGAAAAATGTAACCGCAGCTTTAGAGATGCTAAAAGAGCTTTTTGACCAGTCGCCAGATTTTCTAATGCTTTCAGGCTCTAGTGCTGGTGGGTTTGGTTGCCTTGCTCATGCACCAGCTATAGCGGCACTTTACCCTGATTGTGAAAACATAGCCATCTACGCTGAAGGCTGCAACCTCCGCTCTTCTATTTGGAAAGAAACCGCAGAAAATATTTGGAAGGTAAAGGGTGATTTAGCGGCATATGTGGGCAGTAGTGATGACTTGATTTTTGATTTGTTTCGCTACGCACAAGATAATATGCCCCCTCAAACGCAGTTTTTGCATGCTGTTTCTATTTGGGATGAGGCCTTGGTGCGTTTTATGCACAAGATGAACCACGGGGCAATCTCCGCCAGCCCGCAAGCCTTGAAAGAGTTTAACGAAAGCCTTATAGATGTGGTAAAAAAGCTAAAGGGTGAGATATCAAATTATTCTTATTTCTTAACAGATTTTGGGAAGAAAAGCGACGGCACAACACCTCATGTGTTGCTAGGTTCTCCAAAGCTTTTGTATAACAAAATACAAGATGACACACCCCTTGCAAGCTGGCTTTCTCAAGCTTTTGAGAAAAATCTCACCAATATTGGCGAAAAGTTCATAAAATAAGCAGGTCTATTTAATACATATTGCACACTCCTTTCGGACAAAATATTTCTAGTTTGATATATAGCTGTTTAACTCAAAAACAACCACACTCGAAGCCTGCCCCGTGCTTGACACGGGGGTCTTTTTGTCGCAATTCTTCGCCGAAAAAATCTTATTTGCCTTTAGCAAACTGCGATTTTCTCGACTTCGCCTTGCAACAAAAATCCTCTCAAGTGTGTGTTTATTTTCAAGTCAAACAGCTATATTATACGAAAGGAGTTTTTATGTGAAGAAAAACCCAGCTAAAATGTTTATGGTGGCCAGCTTTTTAGTGTTCATACTCACCAGCTTTGTGTATATAGGTGCAATCATGTCTAGCGTGCCTGTTGTGTCATACCCTTATGATGATATTTTTCACGAAGATTCTATCACAGCTTCCCAAGGGGGGGAGGCTGGGTCAAGCGGTGCTGTCCCCACTTCTTACAAAGAAGAGGGGGCTTTTTTAGTGCCTGTGGGCATCACAACGGGCATATCTTTTTCGACCGACGGCATAATGGTGATAGGCACATCAGACGTGGTAACCATACAAGGCAAGAGGGCCTCCCCCAGTTGTGGCAAGCTTAAGGCTGGCGATATAATAATAAAAATAAACTCTCGAGAGGTTGAAAATATAGGGGAGCTATCACAAGCAATAGAAAACTCACAAAAAACAGCTAAAATAGAGCTTATGCGTGATGGCAAGAGGCTAAATGTAGATGTTGATGTGGTAGATAGTGATGACAACACCAAGAAGATCGGCTGCTGGGTGAGGGATGCAACCCAAGGCATTG
>WQVB01000153.1 GCA_009781815.1 Defluviitaleaceae bacterium | reverse complement strand
CTCCCCTTCTCCAATTAGATCCCGTGTCAAGCACGGGATGACACCATTCCAATTTACCCCTGTAGGGAATGGATTTATCTATTCCGTCTCACCTTGCTGAAGGATAGAAAGGTGCGCACCCAATAGCGGAAGGGATAAATCCCTTCCCTACAAGTTTACTATGGGTTTGACTCACAAAATAGCAAGCGGGCTATGCTAGTCTAAATATCAAGTCTCCCTTGCTATCCTCCCTGCTTTGTGTTATAATGTTTGGATTAAGAAAAAGGGGGGTTGGCCCATGGCAAAAAGCATGACAGCCTACGGCAAGGGGGTTTTTGAGCAAGATGGCTTAAAATTTACCCTAGAGCTAAAAGCCGTAAACAACAAATATTGTGAGATAAATATACGCCTACCTAAGCTTTTAAACCCCTTAGAAGAGAGGCTTCGCAAGGCGTTGCTCTCTCATATATCTCGTGGGCGGGTAGATGTTTTTATTCATTTTGAAAATTATGGTCAAGATGCTTATAAAATAAAATATAACAAGGCCTTGGCACAAGCTTATAAAGCGGCACTAGACACCCTTGCGGATGATTTAGGGCAATCTGGAAAAGAATTTAATTTTTTACCTATGGTTGCTAAATTTCATGATGTTTTAGAGGTGGATAAAACCACCGAAGAGGGGGATCTTGAGAGTATTTGGCAGGGGCTAGAGCAAGCATGCAACCAGGCCATATCAAGCTTTATAGATATGAGAAAGCGTGAAGGTGAATATCTAAAAAAAGACATTATGCAACGCCTTGGTGCTATTTTAGAGGTGTTAAAAGCTATTGAAGAAAAAACTCCAGATGTTATAAATCATTATAGAGCTAAGCTTAAACAGCGTATTGAAGATGCTTTAGAAGGGATAGCTATTGACGAAGCTCGCTTAATAAACGAGGTTGCATTTTTTGCCGACAAGGTAGATATTAGCGAAGAAATCACCCGCTTGAAAAGCCATATAATGCAGTTTGAAGGCATTTTGGCTGGCGATGAAGCCTTCGGCAGAAAGTTAGATTTTATAACCCAAGAAATGGCGAGAGAAGCCAATACAATAGGCTCTAAAGCCAACTTTGCAGATATCTCTAAAATGGCCATAGAGCTAAAAAGCGAGATAGAAAAAATAAGGGAGCAGGTGCAAAATATTGAATAAAGAAGGCTTGTTGCTTATAATATCTGGCCCATCAGGCTCGGGCAAGGGAACGGTTACACGAAAGCTGCCTGAAGATGTTTTTGCCCTCTCAATATCTATGACAACACGGCAAAAACGTGGGGAAGAGGTAGATGGCAAACACTATATATTTTGCACAGAAGAGGAGTTTGTAAAGGTGCGAGAGGAGGGCGGCCTGCTAGAGCACGCCAGCTTTAGCGGCAACTTTTACGGCACGCCTGTATCCTATGTAAAGCAAAAAACCCTTGAAGGCAAAAATGTGGTGTTGGAGATAGAGGTTGTAGGAGCGTTACAGGTTAAAGAAAAATACCCCGAAGCCGTTTTGATATTTTTGATGCCACCTACCATACTAGAGCTTGGAAAACGGCTGAGAGATAGAGGCACGGAGAGTGAAGATGAGATAGAGCGTCGCCTGCGTATAGCCCATGAAGAAATGGCAGAGCTGCCTAAGTATGATTATTTGGTAATAAATGATGATATAGAGCAAGCTTTGGCGGATATACATGCTATTGTGAATGTTGAAGGTTTAAAGCCTTTTAGGGGCGAGGGTAAAGTTGATAGATTTTATGGGAATAATGTTAATTCATAATCCCGTGCTAACGTCAATCTGATTTGATAAATACCCTAAACAAAGACTAGGTAAATCACATTAATACTCCATCTCGTCATCCCCGACTTGTTTCGCCTAAAAGCGGGTTCAACCTATGGACTGGGGATGACGATCTAATCTACCCCTGTAGGGAGTGGATTCATCCACTCCGCATAACCTAGCTGAAGGATTAGTAGACACTATCCCAATTATTCGGAATGGATGAATCCATTCCCTACAGGGATAGATTGGCAAATTGGGATGGTGTGAACCATTAATGACAATTATTGGATTTATAATAATAAATAGGAGGATTTAAAATGTTGCATCCATCATATAGCAATTTAATGGAAGTTTTAAATAACGACGAAAATTTAGATCAAAAAATCAATTCAAGGTACTCGGTTGTGATAGCGGCAGCTAAAAGAGCTAGACAAATTGTTAGCGGCTCTAGCTTTGAAGACCCTGAAAACAACCCTAACAAGGCCGTATCTGTAGCTGTTAAAGAGATTTATGACGGTCATATCAAAATCGTGCCTTATGAAGACGCAGCAGAGTGGGACCCTTACTCGGTTTTGTCTCAATCTGTGCCTATTTTTGTTGACGACAACTTTGTGTCTGAAGAGGGGCTGATTGATAGAGGTCTTGAAAGGGGCATGGGCATGGATGACGAAGATGCCTTAGACGAAGAATGGGCAGATGAAGACCTATCTTTAGAAGACGATGATGACTATGAGGAGGTGGCTGAAGACGAATAACAAAACCTTTGCTGAAGTTGCAATCGCCTCTAATGTGGGTATAGACAAGACCTTTGACTATGCTATACCTGTGGAGCTGCAAGGTAGCTTGCAGGCGGGGCATAGGGTGCTTGTGCCTATTGTCAAGAAGCGTAGTCTCGAAGCTTTTGTGATTGACATAAAGCCCAAAAGCGACCTTGATCCTGCAAAAATCAAAGAAATAGCCGAAATTATAGATGATGAGCCAGTTTTTTCACCCATTATGATTGACCTTGCTAAATGGCTTAGCGAAAAATATGCAACGCCCCTATATATATGCCTTAAGACCATTATGCCCAGCGGCATATCCCTAAAAAACAACTATGTGGTTGAGATTTTAGAGGGCGTGGAGAAGCCCGCCTTGCGAGGCAAGCAAAAGCAGGTTTTTGAGTATGTGTTGGAGCATGGAGCGGTGGCAGAGCGAGAGATTTTAGAGGTGTTTGGCAAGGCGACTCAAACTGCCGTTAATGCTTTGCATGGGGCGGGTTTGGTGGTGTTAAAGCATAGCTTTGAAGTGAAAAACCTTGTGCAGCGTATCAATATTGCAAGCCTTAAAGAAGATGAGGAGTTTTTTGACGAAGAGGCCGCCAAGGTAGCTGAAAAAGGCGGCTTGCAGGCTAAGGTTTTAAACTTGCTGCTGGAGAACGCCTCCATGGCTGTGGCGGATATAAAGCTGATGTTGCAAATATCATCATCCCCCATAAAAAGCTTGGAGCAAAAAGGCTTACTTGAAATCACTCAAAAAGAAATCCGCCGTGATGTGGTAGGGGAGGCTAAAACCCCATTTATACCTACCTTAACGGATGAGCAAGTCAAAACCCTTGATGAGCTTGAAAAGGTGCTTGATATAGAGGGCGACAAGCCTACAGTGCTTATCCACGGCGTTACAGGTAGCGGCAAGACGGAGGTGTATATACGCACCATCCAAAAGGTGCTTGAGCAAGGCAAACAAGCCATTTTGCTTGTGCCTGAAATATCTCTAACACCGCAGATTATCGACACTTTCGCCTCTCG
>WQVB01000152.1 GCA_009781815.1 Defluviitaleaceae bacterium | reverse complement strand
GCACATGAGCATTGCGGCGTGATGGATAGAATAGACATTTTAACAGGTACCTTAGGCAAGGCCTTAGGGGGCAGCTCTGGCGGCTATACCAGCGGCAAAAAGGCTATTATAGACATTCTTCGCCAACGCTCTCGCACCTATCTGTTTTCTAATACTCTCTCTCCCATCATCGCCTCCGCATCCCTAAAGGTGCTTGATATTGTGGAAAATGATAAGGATATGGCTAGCAGGCTTGCCCGCAACACAGCCCATTTTAGAGCGGGCATAAGTGCAGCTGGCTTTGATGTGGTTGAAGGCGTGCACCCCATTGTGCCTATCATGACATATAATGAGACCTTGTCCGTCAAGCTTGCCGAAAAGCTCCTTGAGAAGGGCGTGTATGTTATAGGCTTCTACTTCCCCGTGGTGCCTCGAGGCAAGGCTCGCATACGTTGTCAAGTGTCTGCCGCACATACCATAGAGCAGCTAGACTATGTGATAAATGCCTTCAAAGAGGCGAAAGAAGAGCTGGGGTTGTAAAAAAGTTATTGACACGCAAGTGTTGATGCTTTATAATGTGTATAGGCAATAAAAAAGAGAGGGAGTGCTGTGAACACTGCCCCCTCAATCTAGGTTCTTTGCTTTCGAGCATTGCGACCTTCAAAAATGTTTACTTGAAACGTCGCTTACTGTTGAGATTAGAGCGACGTTTTTTGTTTTCTATGTAATTGAGAATATCAATCACAGCTGATATAATCGTAAAAATTCCGAACATATAAAAGAAAACAAGATACATGTTATCACCTACACCAAGTGTCGTCATCCCGTGCTTGACACGGGATCTAATTGGATAAGGGCAGACCTAGTTGGGGTTGTATACCATCATACATAGATCCCGTGTCGAGCACGGGATGACGGGAGGGGGAGTTTGGTCGCAATGCTCGCCGCTCACCCGAAGGCTTTTTTTAGAACCCGAAACCAATTATATATTTTATGTCGAATATAGTCAAGTTGAAAATAGGGTTGACACATAAAACTTTTTAGTATATACTAGCAAGACAATTGAATACAAACAACATTAAAGGGAATTGGGTTAAAATCCCAAACAGTCCTGCTACTGTGTTAAGCCACTCGGCTTTAAGTCAGAATACTTTATGTTGTTTTGCACAAAAAACTCTACAGAGCATGGAGGGATGCAAACTAAAGCCTTTTTAGGTTGATATTGTTTTGTATATCTCAAATGCGTATGCGTTTGAGATTTTTTATTTAGGATTATCATGTAGCGTAGACACTAAAACCAAAGGAGAATGATGAAATGAAAAAGCTTAGAATTTTAGCCATCGGGCTAATGGCTTCTATCTTACTAGCCGCATGCGGCAATAGAGAAGGCCAAGTAGAGGCAGAGGGCATCGCGATCATATCTTTAGCACCATCAAACACCGAGATCATAGCTGGCCTTGGCCTTGCAAGCAACCTTATAGCCATCGACAATGTAGGCTCTGCCGATGTAGAAGGCGTGCCTGCGGGCTTGACCATGTTTAGCATCTTCGGGCTAGATGTTGAAGCTTTAATCGCCCTAGAGGCAGACTATATTGTCGCTTTAGGCTCCTTCCCAGGCGACACAAGCCCCCTCACCCCTTTGTATGACATCTCCACCGTGGTTTATGTGCAATCTGCCACATCTATAGCGGATATTGTAGAAAGCATACAATATATTGGTGATGCTCTAGGTGCTAGCTCTTATGCCGAAGCCTTAATCAGCAAGATGATGGAGGAGATGAGCAAGGTTGAAGCCATTGTAGAAGGCATAACCACCCGCCCCACCGTTTATTTTGAGGTAGACCCTACATATCTTTTTACCACGGGTGCTGGCACATTTTTCAATGAGCTTATAAACCTTGCTGGCGGCATTAATGCTTTTGGAGATTTAACTGGCTGGGCGCCTTTATCCTCCGAGGCGGTGCTTTATGCTAATCCTGACGTCATCATATCTAACGCAGGGTGGATGCCCGATGTGTTAGAGCTAATCGCAAACCGCCCAGGCTGGCATGCTTTAGACGCCATAGAGGGCGGCAGGTTATATCTAATGTCAACAGACATCACCAGCAGGCAAAGCCAAAATATAGCTATAGCCTTAAAACAGCTTGCGGCCATCCTCCATCCAGAATATTTTAATGAATAAAAAAAAGATCATAATATCCATAGTTGCTGTCTTAGCTGTTTTGTGTTTGGCACTATCTATCGGCAGCGTTTTTGTGCATCCCTTAGACATTTTAAGGATAATTACCCACAATATTTTTGGCACAGAGACAGAGGGCATAACAAGAGGGCAAATGGCCATTATATGGAGCAACCGCCTGCCCCGTGTGGTGCTAGCCTTTATAGCGGGTGCTATGCTAAGTCTAAGCGGGGCTATTATGCAGTCTGTTTTACGCAACCCTCTCGCCTCTTCCTTCACCCTCGGGGTCTCCTCTGGGGCGTCTTTAGGGGCTGCTATGGTGCTTTTTTTAGGCATCACTTTGCTGCCTGTTTTTACAATCCCCCTTTTGGGTTTTGGCTTTGCTATGGGCACTATGTTGTTGGTTATGGCATTGGCAACAAAGCTTGATAAAACCTTTCAAAACAACACAATCATCCTCATAGGTATGATGATATCTCTGTTTATCAACGCTATTGTAACCCTGCTGATGATACTTAACCACGAATCCCTACAAAGCTTGATTTTTTGGCAGTTGGGGTCATTCTCTAATAGAGGATGGTTGCAGGTGTCTATCCTAGGTATTGTGCTTGTTGTGGGTGCTTTAGCCACCTTTATCCACCATCGAGAGATGGACGTGATGACATTTGGAGAGGGCACAGCAAAAACCATAGGAGTAAACGCCAAAGCAACAAAAATCACCCTATTGATTATCGCCACTGCCATGACGGGCAGTGCTATAGCTTTTGTAGGCATTATAGGCTTTGTAGACCTTGTAACCCCCCATATCGTCCGACGTTTGTTTGGTAGCAGGCACAAACATATCATCCTTTTTAGTGTGCTTTTTGGTGGTATGTTTATGGTGGTGGCAGATACAATATCAAGGAGCATAGCCCCGCCAACGGAGCTGCCCATAGGGGTTATCACTGCTTTGGTCGGCGGCCCCTTCTTTGGCTATTTATATTTTAAGAGACGGAAAGAGTAGCGAAGAAATAGCGTACATCGTTATCCTGAGCCTTTGGCTGAGCCTGATTTTAGGCGAAGCTTGACTCAGGATCCCCTTCCTTCCTGATATAATTGGGGAAGGAAGGGGATTGCGGGTCAAGTTTCACTTAAAACCAAGTTCAACCAAGGGCCCGCAATGACGAGATAGACGCAGTTATCCACTACCACGAAAAGAAAGATGTTGACAAGAGCCTTTGTGTGGTCTATAATGTATATAGGCAACAAAAAGAGAGGGAGTGCTACGAACACTCTCCTCTCAATCTAGGTTCTTTGCTTTCGAGCATTGCGACCTTAAAAAATAGTTATTTGAAACGTCGCTTACCGTTGGATTTGGAGCGACGTTTCTTATTTTCTATGTAATTGAGAATATCAATCACAGCTGATATAATCGTAAAGATCCCGAATATAT
>WQVB01000151.1 GCA_009781815.1 Defluviitaleaceae bacterium | reverse complement strand
TTATGAGAGGTTTTATAGACTTTAGAGGATGCTTTGGTGTTTTGTTGCGGTTGGGTTGACAAGTTAGCCCCTACAGGGGTAGATCGGAATGACGTGAGTACGGGATGATTACAACTATAACTGTTTCGCTACAAACCTATTACAATTTCGATCCGCAATCTAGGTGTTCTAAAACTAACGTCAAAGCCCTCCCCCTGTGGCTTATGGCGTTTTTTTGTTCTATATCAAGCATGGCGGTGGTTTTGTTGTATTGCGGCACAACCAATATAGGGTCATATCCAAAGCCTTGCTCACCTTGAGGCTCGTAGGCTATATAGCCCCCTAACGTAGCTCTAAAAGTGTGGATGCTATCACACGGGCACACCAAAGCCATAATACACACAAAGCGGGCTGCTCTCTCTTCAACAGGCAAGTCATCCATCTCGCTCAAAATATGCTCAAAGCGTTTAGCATAAGGTGTTTCACGCCCTAAAAAGTTGGCAGAGTCTACCCCAGGCTTGCCGCCTAAAGCATCAATCTCTATGCCAGAATCATCCGCAAGCACTAAAAAATCCCTATAATTAGACCCTTTAAGGACATCCTTCACAAACTCGGCCTTTTTTATGGCATTGTCTACAAAGGTGTCTCCATCTTCCACCGCATCTAAATCTACATCTATGCTTATATCACTTAAAGACAAAACATTAAAGCAAGGCCCGAAAAAATGCTTGATTTCCGTGGCCTTGCCTATATTGTTTGTAGCTACAATAATATTCGTTTGCATTTTATGCCTCGTCGATAGGGTCGTTAGGGTCTATCAAGCCGTATGTGCCTTGGCGACGCTTATAAACGACGTTTATCTCGTTGGTTTTGCTGTCTCTAAAAACAAAGAAGGTGTGTCCAAGTAGCTCCATCTCCATTATGGCCTCTTCAGGGTCCATAGGCTTTAGAGGGAAGTGCTTAGTTCTATCGATGATGATAACTGCATCTTCATCTTCCATTGTAGTAACTTCGCTTGGAATATCAAAAGTCTCAAACTCGCCTTTGAAAGAGTGATCTTTGCGAGATTTGTCTTTTAAGCGTTTTTTATATCTTGACATTTGGCGGTCAAGCACGTCAACTGCGTTGTCAATAGCATTGTACATATCATCAGATATAACCTCAGCACGCAAAAGACGCTTATTTAGAGGGATGGACACCTCAACCTTATTATCTTGCCTTGTTATAGAAAAAGTTACAAAAACGCTAACATCATCAGGAAACAAGCGAGCAAGACGCCCGATTTTCTTCTCGGTGTATGCCTTCATATCTTGTGAAACTACCAAGTTTTTGCCAGTAAAAGAAAACTTCATAACTAAAACCCCTTTCGTGTGTTAGTGATTAGTATTTCAAGTATAATTATATATCAATTTTATGGAAAAATCAAGCCCTTTGTTGGGTTGATCAAAAAACAATTGAAAATAATGCCGTTTTATGCTATGCTATATTTAGAGCAATCAAAAAAGCAAGGCGGTTGGCGACCCTCCTAAGAAAGGAGGTGATAACCATGTCTAATTTTGAAATCATTTTAGTTGTATTTGGCTCAATAACCATCGTTTTTGAGCTGATAAGGCTTATGATACATATTTTAGATATATTTTCGCAAAGAAAATAACCGCCCTCGACCAAGATAAGCGGTTATTTTAATATAAACCAAAATCCTAAGTCAACCGCTTTGCGATTGCTCTTTTTATTATTATACCAAATCAGCCCGCTTTATGCAAGTGTTTTGTTGTAAAATTTCAAAATTTTCTTAACTATAAAAACCATCTCAACCAAAAGGGGAGTCTTCTATCTCTATCGTTGCTGTTGTTAGCGTTGTCATTGTTTTGTTGCTCTTGCGTAGAGCGTACATCAACACGAACATTCACATTATATAAATCCGTAGCAGCTGGGTGCATGGGGTATGTGCTACCTATATATAAATACCTCCCACCTTGGCGTGTATACTCCACAACAACCTGCCTCGGGCTGATGGTGATAGATGCTGCAAATTCAAACATAAATCTCCCACCTACTTGGCCTGCATTTGCATGGTCGCTTCTGCCTACAAAAAAGCCACGGCCTTCTTCAACTTCAAGAGACACTTCAATCGCTTGCCCAGGTTCAATATTAAGATTACCTAGCACTATCACATCGCCTTGTGCAATATGAGGGAAGTGCAGCTCAAAGCTTTCGGTTATAGCAAAATCTGCACCATAAGGGACGTCATCCTCATTATCCACAAAGTTAAGAATAGTTCCCGCAGGAGGTGGCGGTGGTATTAAACCTGCTCCCGTTGCCAGTATAATCGCACTACATAAAGCAATAATTCCTTTTTTCATTAAACCAACCTCCGCCATATCATTTCTAACATTATATCATGCTCAGTTTTTTTTGTCAACTTTCTATTGCAGCTCTAAGCTATAAATCCGCCCTTGCACCTGCACATATCTAGTGTTAATATTAATGATAGAGCCTACAGCCACGGCATAGTTACCTTGGGCATATATGCCTCCATCTTCTATTCTAGCTGAAGCTTCTAAGCCTAGGTATATGGTGATGTGGTCTGGCATGGCAATGGTGGCGACACTTCCATCATGCAGCACTTGGTGTACATAATGGGGTACGGCATCAATGCTTGATATAACGCCGATGAACTGGTTTGTTTGCCTATCATGCACTGGCAAGCCTATAAAATAATAATCCAATGTAAAATCTCGCACGCCTTCAATGCGTATTGTAAAGCTAATATCTCCATCGCCCGTGTCTACCGCCGCATTTGGTGAGGTAAAGCGGAAGATAGCCCCAGCCGCTACTACCAATATCAAAAGAATAACCGCCAAATCTATAATACTAATTTTTCCGAATAATTTGCCGTTTTTATCCATGTCTTCTCGCCCCCCTACCTTTCTTCCCAACGCAAGTCTGTAACAAAGCCAAAGCCAGCAAAACCTAAGCCTCGCAGATACATCCTCTGCCCTACACGCACGCTAGTTTGCCCAATGCCTATCTCTGAGTTGCTAAGCACTCCCTCGGCCCTGATGGTTATATAGGTGTTGTATCTATCAAAGACCTCTTGCGGTGCCATTTCAAGGGTTTGGTGGTTAAGGGTATAAAAAACCGTAGGTGTTGTGTTTACATCCCAGACATAGCCTAGAGAATAATTGCGAACAGAATCTCTAACCATGCTTGCTATAGGCACGCTATCTGCAAAATTGGGCATAGTCTCTCTAATCTCTACCGTAAAGTAAACATATACCTCATCTCCGTCATTTGATGGCATAAAAAACCACACAGCAACGGCGATGATTCCTGCAACAACTATCAATATAAAAAAGTCGATTATATTAAACTTAGATTTGGTTTTCATTTGTATTCTCCTTTGTATTCACATTAGCTAGAGCCACACCAATGGCCACTATCACCCAAAAAAACGCCAATATCCTAAAATTATACCATATATTATCCGTCATACCTTTAAGGAGCAAGCCCCCCATTGCAGCGGCTAGGGCGGCAGCCAGGGCCTTTATGGCTTTATCGCCATTTTTCAAAGCTTTAAAAGTTGCCTTGAAAAAGCCAGCCGTATATAGCAAAAAGGTGATGAT
>WQVB01000150.1 GCA_009781815.1 Defluviitaleaceae bacterium | reverse complement strand
GGATTTATCCATTCCGTCTCATCTTGCTGAGGGATAGAGAGGTGCAAACCCAATAGCGGAATGGATAAATCCATTCCCTACAAAGATAACTGGAATGGCGTGTCCCGTGCTTGACTCAGGGTCTATGTGGGATAGTGCATACCCTAATCAAGACCACCCTTCTCCAATTAGATCCTGAGTCAAGCTTCGCCTAAAATCGAGATCAGCCAAAGGCTCAGGATGACGACCTAGGAAGGCTGAGGAGTGTTTCTCTACAGGTATAATTACGCATAGTTATTGCATAGAGGGTTGCTTTGCTTGTAAAAGAGCCGTGTTGATGGCCTCTAAAAGAACGGCTGTTGTGTGCATTGTCTCCAAAGGTGCATAAATGTCGGTGCTTTGGCTTTCAATAATCTCTTGAGAGAGGTTGACCATAGTAGGGCGGATGAGGGGGTAAAACACCTCTACAGCTTGAGGCACCTCAGATATGCCAATATCTAATATATGGTTTTCGTCTACAGTAACCGACACGGTTAAAGGCCTGTTATGGAGGATGATGTAGGATGTATATGTACCTGGCATAAAATCCCCAACTATATTGCTGACGGATTGGGTGTCTCTTGGCCTGTTAGGAATGACAGCCCATATAAGGGTGATTAGCAAAATAACGCCAACAAGTATAAAAACACCCATGCGGATAATGTCTTTCATTCTAAATACCATAAATCTTGTTTTTACCATTTTTCTTATTTTCGCCTCCTTGAAAAGGTACGGCAGATGCAAGCCTGCCATTTGTTATAGTTTATTAAGGCGATGCTCGAAATATTCCAAGCTTTTAACATGTCTTTTGAGGTGATTATTTTGCGTGTACAATTTATTTTAGGCGGCCCAGGTACTGGCAAAACTACATATTGTCATAAAGAGATTGCCGCAGAGCAAGAAAAAGATGGGGAGCATCCCCTTATTTTGATTGTGCCTGAGCAATACTCTATGCAGAGTGAAAAAGCCTTGATTACAGCCACAAGCAGGGGTTTTTTATCTCGTGCTAGGGTAATGTCTTTCCAAAGCCTTGCTCATTTTGTTTTGGATAAAACGGGGGGCATAGGCAAAGAAACCCTCGATATAAGTGGCAAAAGCATGGTTTTGAAAAAAATTATAACCTCTCTTGAAAAAGAGATGAAATATTTTAAAACCGCTAGAGACACTAGGGGCTTTTTGGATAGCCTAGATATGGCTATAACCGAGTTTATACAATATGATATATCTCCAGATGGCTTAAAGTTTATAATGGAGGCCACCCGCAACGAAACCCTTAAAATGAAGCTGTGGGATGTTTATTTGATATATAGTAATTTTTTAAGCTTTTTAGAAGAAAAATATATATCTGGAGAGCAATTATTGGATGTTTTGGCAGGCAAGGCACATGAAAGCGACTTTTTGAAGGGTGCAAAGATTTGGATAGATGGCTTTAAAGGCTTTACCCCTCAAGAAAAAAAGGTAATATCTGCTTTGATGATGCAGGCAAACTTTGTAAAAATCACCCTGCCTATATCTAAAAAAACCTCTAAAATGCCTTTGAACAAAGAATCCGTCTATGCTGCAAAGGGCATAAGAGACATGGTTGAGAGCCTTGGCGGTGTGTTAGACAAGCACATCCTCTTAGAAGAAAACCTCCGCCACAAAAACGCTGAAGACATGGCCTTTCTTCAAGCTAATTTTTTAGACTATAGAAAAAACGAAGCTTTTAGCCGCAGACCTGAAAATATACATATTTTTGAGAGCGAAAATATTTTCGCAGAGGTGGAGGATGTAGCAAGGCTAGTGCAGCATCTCACCACAAAAAAAGGCTATAAATATAGCGACATAGCCCTTATAGCCGCAGATTTACCTCAATATGAAAAGATTGCAAGGGCGGTTTTTGAGCGGCATGATATACCTATTTTTATAGACAGCAGGCGGAGCGTTATGAGCCACCCTGTGGTGGAGTTTATTTTTGCGTCTTTTGCCGTTTTAACAAGCAACTGGGCGTATGAGGAGGTTTTTAGGCTTTTACGCCTGCCTGTTGTGCTTTTGGATAAGGGCGAGATAGACCATCTTGAAAACTATGTGCTAGCTTATGATGTAAAAGGCAAAAGCTGGCAGGCAGACCTTACACAAGGCAAGGGTGATTTGCAAAGCATAAACGAAAGCCGACAAAAGCTTTTAGACATTATGGAGCCTTTGACATCCAAATTTACCACGAGAAAAAAGTATCTTGTAAAAGATATGGTGCAGGGCTTGTATCAATTTTTGATGAATAGCGGCATAACAAGCATTTTGTCTAGCTGGATGGACGAGGCAAGGGCAAGCCGCCAAAACGAGACGCTAAGAGAGCATGAGCAAATATGGGATAAGGTGATAGGTGTTTTAAACAAAATGCTTGAAATCTTGCCTGATGAAGCCCAAACTATCAAAGAGTTTGCCGCTATTTTAGAAGCAGGTATGGAAGATTTAGGCATAGCACCCCCTTCTTTAGACCAGCTCCTGATGGGGGATTTACGACGCTCTCGCTTTGGCAAAATCAAAGCCCTTGTTATTATGGGGGCTAAAGATGGCTCCTTGCCTTCAAACGACGGCCCAATCACCCTTTTGTCAAACGAAGATAGAGGGTTGTTAGAAAAAGATGGCATAAAGTTAGCAAAAGACGCCCTGCACAAAATCTTTGAGGAAGAATTTCTGATATATTCTAACTTCTCAAAACCTAGCGAGATGCTTGTTATAACCTACCCAATAGGCAATTTGGATGGAGAGGGAGCGTTGCCTGCAAGGCTTATAGAGCGGGTTAGAGAGCTTTTTCCTCATATGGATGATGCTCTATTTGGCGATGTTAAGCTATCCAGCTCAGAGGGGGTTTTTTCAGACCTTATTTTGGAGCTTGGTATTTGGGGGGAGAAGGGGGTAGAAAGCTCTACTTTGCACAATGCCCCACACTTTCTTGGAGACGACTATTTCGCCAAAAGAATGTATCAAATGGAAGAAAGGCTTAAATTTACAAAGGAAACATCTAAAAAAGGTCTGCCTCAAAAGGCTATAGAAGAGCTTTATAACCCCCACATACGGGCAAGTGTGTCAAAGCTGCAAAACTATATAAAATGCCCCTTCTCATACTTTGTACAATATAACCTGCGGGCAAAGCCTCGCAAAGCGTATGATGTGGCGGCAAGTGATATAGGCAATATCTACCACGATATACTTTCTAAATTTGGAGATATTTTAAAAACCCTCACCCCCGAGGCACTCAAAGAAGAAAAAAATGTGGAAGATATGATAAGCAAGGCTATTGACGAGGTGCTTGAGGGAGAGGGTAACAAACACCTAAAAAACCGTGGAAAACACATGCATTTTGCTCAAAAAATGCGGCATATCTCAAAAGTGTCTGCCAAGGCTCTTGTTAAGCACCTTTCTGACGGGGGTTTTAATGTAGCTTTTAATGAGGTGTCTTTTGGTATAGATGAGGGCGATTTAGCCCTGCCACCCATAGCTATAGGCCTAGAAGAGGGCAAAGAGATGCTTTTGGAAGGGCGTATAGATAGGGTGGATATGGCATCTATTGCGGATGTTGAGTATGTGAAGATTATCGACTATAAATCAGGCACTAGAGAGTTTT
>WQVB01000149.1 GCA_009781815.1 Defluviitaleaceae bacterium | reverse complement strand
GTCATTCCGTGCCATCCCTACCGTCATCCCGTGCTTGACACGGGATCTATGTATGATAGTGTACAACCCTAACTAAGCCTGACCTTCTCCAATTAGATCGGAGCCTGCCCCGTACTTGATACGGGGTGTCAAGCACGGGACACGTCATTCTAATTTACCGATTGCTTAAGTTCGTCATTGCGGACTTGATCCGCAATCTCACTTGTACTAATTGCTAAAAAGCAACAATTGCAGACTTAGAGATTGCGGATCCGTAGGTTGAGCTTGGTTTTAAGCGAGACAAGTCCGCAATGACACTTAGAATGACGTGAATGCCTAAAGGCAGGGTCTTTAGCCTACAGTTTCGTAACAAGAGGCACTCTCACGGTAAAGATACTACCTTCATCCACCTTGCTTGAAAGGCGTATACTGCCCTTATGGAGGAGGATAGCCTTGTGAGTTATAGCAAGGCCAAGGCCCGTGCCTCCACTTTCTCTATCTCTTCCCTTATCTGCCCTAAAAAATCTATAAAAAACTTTATCTTGGCTTTCTTCTTCAATGCCTATGCCTTGGTCTACCACCGTTATAAAGGCGTTTTTAGAGTCAGAATCAAGCATTACCTCTACAAGGCCGCCTTGGTGGCTATATTTTATGGCGTTTTCTATAATATTTGAAAGTGCCAAGTTAAGCTTCATCTCATCTGCTTCCATATCTATTTGAAACTCTGCATTAAAGTCTATTTTAATGTCTTTTTGGTCTGCCAAGGGCTTTAAACGCTTTATAATGCCCTCTAGTAGAGAGTTGCATGTAAAAGGCGTAATGTTTAACGGCAGCTCCGTCTCGTCTAGCCTAACAAGGGTTAAAAGCTCGTTTATAATGTCAGACATCCTATCCACTTCTGAGTTAATATCCCACAAAAATTCTTTATATGTTTCTTTTTCTACATCATCTTGATATAAGAGAGACTCACTTAAAACCTTTATGGCAGACAAAGGCGTTTTAAGCTCATGAGACACATTTGAAACAAACTCTTGCCTTGTGTTTTCGGTGTTTTCAAGCTTTTGGGTCATATCATTCACGGCATCTGCCAGGGCTGTTATCTCGTCTTTACCGCTTAGCTCTATACGCTGGTTTAAATGGCCGTCAGATATATTTTTAACTGCTGATAGCACCTCTTTAAGGGGCTTTAAAAGCCAAGAGGCAATAGCCAAAACCAAAACAGCAACCACAATTCCAATAGCCGCCACAAGCCATATGGTGCGGTTGTTTATGGCTGCAACCATCTCCCCCGCATCGGGGATGATGTGGCTCAAAACCACAGCCCCCACAATATTGTTGTATCCATCAAAAATAGGTGCTGCATACTCTATAGACACAAGGTCTTCTTCGTTTGTTTGTACGCTGTAGCTGGGTGTGCCTTCTAAAGCTGTTATAACATTAAAGCTAGGCCATGTGCTGCCTTCCATATAGCCGTCATCTTGAGAGTTAAAGATGACAACCGTCATGCTGTCTAAAATAGAAATGCCTGCAGATATTTGTATGGCGTTTCGCCTTAGCTCTGCGTTAACAACAGGCCTTATAGTCGGCTCGTTTATATAGTTAGAATCGTTTAAAGACACAGCAACAAGGTGGGTTTGAAAGCGTATATCTTCAAGGCGGTCGTTTAAAAGGTGCTCTTCCATAGCGGCAGATATAATGCCCCATAGCACAAAAATAGGCAATATGCTTACAAGCATATAAGACAAAAAAAGCTTAAAACGCAAGCTTCGCACGCCTTGCAACGCCGCATCAAAAACCTTGCGAGGCTTTAAGGGTATGTTTAAGGTTTTTTTGTCATCACTTAAAATAATAGCCTACACCCCATTTTGTATGCACATATTTTGGCTCGCTGGGCTTTTCTTCAACCTTCTCTCGCAAGCGTCGCACATGCACGTCAACTGTGCGTACATCCCCTGGGTAGTCATACCCCCAAACGGTGCTTAACAGCTCTTCTCTCGTGTACACTTTGTCAGGTGTTTCTATTAAAATCTCAAGCAGGTCAAACTCTTTTGCCGTTAGGTTTATCTCTTGCCCGCTCATCATAACCCGCTTTGTGTTTAAATCCACCGTAATGTCTCTAATAGTGATTATTTTAGAGTCATCGTGCTCTGCTGCTTGAGGCTTTTTGCGGTTTTCTCGCCTTAAGATAGCCTTTATGCGGGCTTTAAGCTCAAGCACATTAAAAGGCTTTGTTAAATAGTCATCCGCACCATACTCAAGCCCCATTATCTTATCCATATCTTCAGACTTGGCGGTGAGCATAATAATAGGCACATTAGAAAACTCACGTATGTTTTGGCAAATCTCCAAACCATCCATCTTTGGCAGCATTATATCAAGCACTATCAAATCAAACTTATTCTTTTTTGCAAGCTCAAGGCCCTCCTCCCCATCGTGAGAGGTTGTAACCTCCATGCCGTCTTGCTCTAGGCTAAACTTTATGCCCTTTACAATTAACTTTTCGTCATCTACAAGCAAAATTTTTGTTGCCATCTCATCACCGCCTTTTTAATTTACGTAAATCCTATCTTCTATATCGTTAAAAATGCTCTGCCCAATGCCGCTTACATTCATAATTTCTTGTATATTATTAAAACCTCCACGGGCCTCCCTATGGCGGATTATAGCCTCTGACCGAGATGGGCCTATGCCGCTTAGGGTTTGCAGCTGCTCTGCTGTGGCTGTGTTTATGTTTACCCTGCCGTCTGTGGCTTGCCCGCCTCCGACTATGCCTCCAGCTCCTTCATTGCTTGTTGCTGGGGGTCGTCCATCTTCAAGGCCAAAAACAAATATATGTTGGGTGTCAAATAAAAAATCAGCTAAGTTTATGGCAGATGGGTCTGCATATTGGGTCAACCCGCCTGCACTTTCGATAGCGTCTCTTATCCTTGCCCCTTGAGGGAAATAAAACACTCCAGGGCTATATACATTGCCGCTAACATAAACGGCGATATATGTTTCTTCATCTTGTACTAAAGTGTATACGACAGGTATAATCTCCTCTTCATATACAATTGGAATTTCGTCGGCTGGCTCATCTGCAATTATAACAGTTGGTGTGTTTCTTTGCATATTGATATAAATCACAAGCAAAATAACCCCACCAACCAGCAACAAAGCTAGCAAAACTTTAAATATGACGGGGTGTTTTATATTTAGCCTCATTAAAGTTTTCTTCATGCTTATTATTATATCATCAAAATCAATGCTTGTCTATCTATTAAAAATCAAAAAGCCACTCGCTTTTCGAAAAAGGGTGGCTTATCTGATTATTTCTAGTTTTCTAGTTGTTGTTAGTCTCGATTTTGAAGCTACTTTGACCAGTTCAAATATTTCTCCTTCATCAAAATTAAGCAAGTTTTCAATTTGCTTAATAGTTAACGGCAGACCTCTAAGTCTAAAAATATCCATAATATCTTGAGAATCAAAGCCTCTCTTTTCGATATAAAGCTTTATTATTTGCTCCATAACCCTATTTCTAAGTATGAAAATCAAATCGTCTGGCTCGCCTCTTTTGTATCCTAATCTAGAGTATTCTATAGCTGAAAGTTTATAATTTCGCTCATCAAGAAAACCTAGTGCACGTGCACGATATAATAAGGCAGCAACCGACACCCCCCATTTCTTTTTAAG
>WQVB01000148.1 GCA_009781815.1 Defluviitaleaceae bacterium | reverse complement strand
ACTTGAGGTGAGGCTTTAACCACAAAGCTAGGAAAAATCACAAAAAAGACCATCAAAATAGCCGCTGATATTAGCCGTGTTTTGACCTTTTTCATATCCCTTCCTCCTTGCTCGTATCTCTTAATTATATAGGAAAAACAAGCGGGTGTCAACATCGCCATCTTGTGGGAGGTGGACATAATGTAATGGTAACTCTCACTCGTCATTAGACTTGTTGCGAAATTATTATAGATCTAGTCATACCATTCTCCTACTCGTCATCCTAAGCCCTTGGTTGAGCTTGGTTTTGAGCGAAACTTGACTCAGGATCTAACTGGAGAAGGGCACAGCCCTAATTAAGGTATACACTATCCCACATAGATCCTGAATCAAGCTCAGGATGACGGTTCGGTGGGATATACCCACACTCATCTTGTGTTTGCTGTGGGGTGGCTAGGTTAGCATATAAAGGGAAAATTCGCTAAATCTTTTATCATTTTTGTGAGATTTTCCGATGCATAGTCATAACCTAGCATTTCATCGGTTATCAACTTACGTTTCATTGCATTTATTGCCATTTCCTTAAGCTGTGCATCAACACGACCCGTTATTTTTATTTGTGCAAAGGCTACTGCATATGTTACCATATCACTTTGAGTGAGGCCATCTTCATCCTCTTGCAGCAAGCGTTGACAGTCTTCTTTTGAAATATTGGTTGGCGGGTAATAAGTCATGCCCCACTCAACCTCTATTTTATGTTCGGGAAAGGTTAAAAAGTTAAAATCTTTCTTTCGGCGAATATTATCTTCAAGAAAATACAATACATCAGCACCTTCATCATTGCCAAAAGGTGCCGCATCATCGCCAGAGTCATAATAAAACTCATCTCTAAAGTGCTTTCTATAGTTTGGATGAGATGTTAAGAGATGAGGGCCTATGGATTCATCCCCTCTATCGTCAATATAAATGTGGTTGTTAAGGTCAAATTCTGGATAGGGCTTATAACCCTTCTTCGTTTTAGAGCTAATCAGCTTTTTTACCTCTTTTTCACATTCGGAGGCTTCCCAAAGGTCTTTATATTGATATTTTCCTATAGTGCCTGTTTTTCCATGGTTTACAACTAGCTCGCTCTCAAGCCATTCAATACGCCAAAATTTATCGCTTTTATCGTCTATAAAACGATAGGTTTCTTGTTTAGCTAAAGCCTCGCTTATCCCATTGCTCTCCTCATCTTCAATATTTTCTTTGCCGAAGGTAATTTTCCCACTATTGCGGTTAATATTAAAATCAAGAGTACGCCCATAACCTCTTTCCACAAAAGAAGCTATAACTTTTGCCGCCTCTTTGCTGCACTCTTCTCCAGAAGGAAAGGATTCTAAGCTTAGCTCCCCAGACGTACCCGTTTCTCCAAGATGTATTGCTAGTACATGGCTTCCATAATCAATAGCGAAAAACATATCACTTTTATCATCCAAATAACGATAGACTTCACATTTTTCATTGGCTTTACACTCTTTATCATAAGCTTTTCGCTCTTCAGGAGAGGCGTTTACATGAAAAATTTTTGAAGTAAAACCACCCTGAACTATATCAAATATGTGAAAGCCTTCAAGGCTGCGTGAGTTGGCTAGGGCTAATCTAAGTTTCATCTCATTTTCTGTTGGGGGTAGGTTGCCTAAATGCTCAAAATATTTATCAATAGCTGGTCCAGACCATTTGTAGCCCTGATACAAGCCAATATGCTCATAATTCTCCATCTTTGCGGTCTCTCTCAAGCGAGGGTCTGAAAGTTTGGGTTTTTCTACATCAAAATAACTTGTTATGGCGATTATATAGGCTTCTTCTTTTGTGCCTTCTAAAACACCAGCCTTCACTATTCTAAAAGCCCCATAAAAGCCACGTGGCAGCTTTGCTATAAAAACATCACCTGATTTGTACATTATTTATCCTCCATAAATCATCTTCTGCTTAAGGTCGTATAGGTTTTGAGATAAGTCTACAGGCATTATATGAGGGTTTGTGAGCCTTTTATGCTCGCCCCAAAGGGTTGAAAGCTCTTGCTTACAAAAAGCTTGTATATCTGCCACGGTCTTTGGGGTATAGATGAGGCGACCGCCTTTGAAGATAGGCACAAGCAGCTCTTTTACATAATATTCGCCAGCTTTTAGGTGCATCTTTTTCCAAGGTGCTTTAGGGTCAAAAAGGGTTAAATCCTCCTTCTCGTCTATTGCTTCGTTTTTAAGGGTTATTAAATCTGCCTTGATTTTGTTGTGTTTTGTGTCATATATGCGATAGACCTTTTTGGCCCCTGGGGTGGTTACTTTTTGGGGGTTGTTTGATAGCTTTATTTTTGGTGCATATGCCTCGTTTTCACCCTCAAGAGCCACAAGCTTGTATACGCCACCCATAGCGGGTGCGTTTTTTGATGTTATGAGGCTTGTGCCAACGCCCCAAATGTCTACCTTTGCACCTTGTAGCTTTAGGGATTGTATTAGCTCTTCGTCCAAATCACCCGTGGCGGTTATGGTGGCTTTTTTGTGGCCTGCATCATCTAGCATTTGCCTTGCTATTTTGGAAAGATAGGCAAAATCTCCAGAATCTAGGCGTATGCCGTAGTTTTCAAGCTTGATGCCAGCGGAGAGCATCTCATCAAAAACTGTGATGGCCTTTGGCACGCCAGACAGGAGAGTGTCGTAAGTGTCTACCAATAATATACATTTTTCAGGGAAGGTGTGGGCATATTGGCGGAAGGCCTCAAGCTCATCATCAAAAGACATAACCCAAGAGTGGGAGTGGGTGCCACGAAGGGGTAGGTTAAACCTGCTGGCAGCCAGCACATTTGAGGTTGCCACACAGCCGCCTATAACAGCTGCACGGGAGCCAAAAACACCAGCATCAGGCCCTTGGGCACGCCGCAAGCCAAACTCTAAAACATCATCACCATTTGCGGCAAAGCACACACGAGCCGCCTTTGTGGCTATTAAGCTTTGGTGGTTTAGAATGTTGAGAAGGGCTGTTTCTATAAAATTTGCCTGCATTTTAGGGGCGTGAACAACCACCAAAGGCTCATCAGGGAAGACCACAGACCCCTCCTCCATAGCGTAAATATCCCCCTCAAAGGCAAAATCTCGCAAATATTCTAAAAAATCTTCATCAAACATATCAAGGGTACGCAAAAAATCTATATCAGCACCAGTAAATTTGAGGTTTTGGATGCATTCAACAAACTGCTCAAGGCCAGCAAAAATGCTAAAACCATTGCCGCCAGGGTTTTCTCGAATAAACATGTCAAAAACAGCCCGCCTGTGGGGGTTTGTGCCTTTAAAATGCCCCTGCATCATGGTTAGTTGGTAAAAATCTGTAAGCAGAGCTTTATTATTCATTATGTATATCCATCCTTCTGCATGGGGCGAAACCTTTATTAGGTTGGTTTTCAACCCCCCAATAGCACATAGCATCAAGCACGGGCATTAGAGATTTTCCACGTTTAGATAGGCTATATTCCACCTTCGGTGGCACTTGGGGATATTCATTGCGGTTTACAAGCCCGTCTGCCTCTAGCTCTTTCAACTGGTCGCTTAGCATTTTGTATGTGATGTTTCCCACTTGTCTCCGAAGCTCATTAAAACGAATAGGCGACTCTTCTGAGAGTAAATACAAAATAACCATCTTCCACTTGCCGCTTAGCAAAGATAGGGTGT
>WQVB01000147.1 GCA_009781815.1 Defluviitaleaceae bacterium | reverse complement strand
GCGGTGTAAACATTGCTAGCAAAATACCGCTCTAAATTGGTATAAGGTATATAATATGCACTGCCCATAAAGAAAATAGGCACGCCTGTAAGTAGCTCAAACTCGGTGTTGGCTGTACCTCCACCAAAAACAGGCACAACAACATCACCTGATATGCTAGCCTCCGCCAGCCTTCTAAAATTTGGTACAGGGTCTCTTGAGAAGTTTACATTGTAAAAATCCGTCGGGTCCATAAAAGCTTCAGACATGATGATAATTACATTAGGCTGGATTTGCTGCGGAGGCTCATCTTGAGGCAGCGTTATGCCTCTATCTTCAAAATAGGCGGCTAAAATGCGGCTGGCGTCATAAGCGTCATGCCTGCGGGAGTTGTGGTTTAAAAGGGTGGTATGAAAGCCCAAAATAAAGCCAGACTGCCTATACAAAACTGTAAGGGGAGTATCACGCACTTGCCCTTCCATCAAAGGCATCACCAAGTTAGAGTAAAAGCTGGAAACAAAAACAAGGAAAAACAATAAAACACTTGACAAAAGGGTTATAATGCGTTTTTTGAGGTTTAGCTTTTTAAATTTCACAAAAATCAGGGGTAGGTGCATAAGGGCTATTAAAAATATGTTTAGAATCAAAGGTCTAGCTAGAAAAATAACCGACCAGCCAGATACCGTCAAGGCATCTCCCGCAAGGGCTATATCCATAGGCACAAAAACCTGGCCTGTGGTGGCTATTTTAATATAGTTAACAATATATGCTATCAAAAGTATAAAAGTAGTTGCGGCGAAGGAAAAGAAAACCGAGCCGATAAGTGTATAAAAAACTGTCGCCAATATAAAAACAAACAGGGCAGAAAGCAGCATTAAAACTATGCTGTTAAGTGATGAGAAGGTCATCAACCCGTTTCTGGAGGCGGGGTTAAGCGTCTCTAGCATCAAAAAAAGCACTAAAGGAAAAAGACCCATATAAATAAAAAGGGCTTTTTGCACCAGAGGCTTTTGCGTCAAATTTTTAATTTTTTCTCTTGTGTTGATAATAGTTTTTTTAATCATTAGAGAATTATATCAGATACTTTTTTAAAAAGCAAGGGGTATTTTTGATAGCGGAATCAAACCTATCCATATAGCTATTAAGTTTGTAGCGAAACCAACCCACTCTCCATCATAGCACACTCTCCCGACGTCATCTAGGACTGCCCTTCTCCAATTAGATCCCGTGTCAAGCACGGGATGACGTGGTGAGATGTGGCATCAAAATAACTGGCAACCCTTCTTTTAGCAGCTCTTGCATGGTCAGTTTCTCAAGGTCTAAAACTTGCCTTAAAGTCATCTCTAATCCACAATCAAAAATAATCATAATCACACCAGAGCGTATAGATGACAAGTAATATCTATAGTTTTCATCTTTATATATCAACTCTAAAGCAGCAGGCGAGGGTATATATGGGTCATCAAAAATCACAAAACCCGAGGCAGATGAAACTGTGATTGTTCTCGATTCTACATCCCACTCCACCACATGGCCGATAGCTTCTAAAATAGCACGAATGGGCATCATGGTTCTATCATTTATTATTCTAGCCGCCACATCAAGGTAGGCGGTAGATGGTTGAGAAAAGCTCACCAATTCAAAGCTATATTCTCCTATTGTAACATAAATCTCTCTCCATCTATCAAGCATCACAACGGTGGATGTATTCTCGTCCCAATCTACAACAAAGCCCAAAGCCTCAAAAACATCACGAACAGGCACTAAGGCTCTATCGTTTATAATAACAGGCTGCTGACTTTCAAAAACAACCGCCTCACCATTTATGATGACTTCAACTTGGTTATCAGCATAAACAATAAGGCTCGTTAAAACAAGCATCGAAAATACGCCTGCAAACAAGAGCCTCTTCATGATTTTATGCCTTTTTTTCAAGCCACTCAAGGCGGCGGTTCATTTTTTGAACATCTTCATGAAGGTAGTGATCAGACCTAGTTAAAATGTGTAGTTCTTTCTTCATCGTATTAATATCATATCTCATATGTGCAAAATTTTCCTCAAGATTGAAGGCTCTAACCTTAAGTTCTGACACATCTTCTTTTAATGTCGATACATCTTCTTTTAATGCCGACACATCATCTTTCAATGTTGACACGTCCTCACTAATTTTCTCAAGGATACTCAAAATCTTTTCATCATTACTTGGCATAGCGTTCACTCCTTTTTGCAATGTCTATTAAGTCATTATATCACATCAAGTACTTAATTTCAATTACCGTATAAAATTTTCTTCTAAAAACCTATCATGAAGGGCTTTTGTGGCTTTCTCCATATCTTCTACATCTACAAGCACACTTATTTTGATTTCTGATGTAGATATACTATCAATATTAATGCCTGCGTCAAACAAAGCCTCAAACATCAAAGAAGGCACACCAGGGTTTGTAGCAACGCCTGTAGACACGACGGAAAGCTTTGCCAAGTTAGTTTCATGAGACATTTCTTCAAAGCTTAACTGGTTTATGTTTTTTTGCAAAATATCTTTTGTGTCTTCAAGGCGGTCTAGGTCGATGGTAAAAGATATATCTTTAGTGCCATCCCCCATCTTTCTTTGCTCTACAAAGTCTATTGAAATATCCTTCTTTTTCATTATGCTAAAAACCTTAAACCACACGCCAGGGGCGTCTACAATGCCTGATATAGACACACGGGCAATGTCTTTGTTTGACACAACGCCGCTTACAAAAATGTTTTCCACCTTATCTTCCTCCTTTATAAGGGTGCCTGATGCCTCGCTTAAGCTCGACAAAACCATCAGCTTTACCCCATATTTTTTAGCAAGGCCTACAGACCGCTTTTGAAGCACCTTAGCACCAAGGGCTGAAAGCTCAAGCATCTCTAAATATGTTATCTCTGGTAGTTTTTTAGCATTTGGCACAATGCGTGGGTCGGCAGAGTATACCCCCTCCACATCCGTATATATCTCACAAACACTAGCTTGCAGAGCGGCGGCTAAAGCCACGGCAGTAGTGTCGGAGCCACCCCGCCCAAGGGTTGTTACATCCCCCTCAGCTGTAACCCCTTGAAAGCCAGTTACAAGCACAACATTGCCCTTGTTAAGCTCATTTTCTATTTTTTGCGTCTTGATACGCTTTATCCTCGCTGTTGAAAAGTCTGCAGTAGACATTATGCCAGCTTGGGTTGCGTTTAGAGACTTTGCAAAGCAACCCATTTTTTGCAGAGTCAAGGCCATTAAGGTAACCGACATTTGCTCACCGATAGACACTAAAGCATCCCTCTCTCGCTTGCTACCGTGGGGGTTTGCGGTATGTGCCATGCTTAGCAGCTCTTCGGTAAAATCCCCTCGGGCAGATAAAACAACAACAACCTTGTTGCCAGCCTCTTTAGCCTTTATAATCCGCTTGGCCACATTCTCCATCTTTTCCCATGTGGCTAGGGAGCTTCCTCCATATTTTTGAACGACGATTTGCAATATATTTTCCTCCAGCTATGGTTAAAATTTTGGTTTATTATATTGATTATTTTAGCATTTTCAAGCACTCAAGTCAATTATATTTTTAGAGTCGGTGGAGAATTGGCTTTCACGTCATCCCGTGCTTGACACACCCAGTCGAGCTGAGGGCAGGCTCCGATCTAATTGGAGAAGGGCAGACCTAGTTGGGCATGCACTATCATACATAGATCCTGAGTCAAG
>WQVB01000146.1 GCA_009781815.1 Defluviitaleaceae bacterium | reverse complement strand
TCATCGCCTTTCGTCATTGCGGACTTGTTTCGCTTAAAACCAAGCTCAACCTACGGATCCGCAATCTCAATATGTTGATTGCTTACAAGGAAACGAAAGGTATAAGTGAGATTGCGGATCAAGTCCGCAATGACGGTGTGGGTGCAAATCAAGATTTTAGGAGAGTTCATGCACAAAACCTTTAAACACCCTACCTCTTTGCTCAAAATTGTCAAACATATCATAAGAGGCACAAGCAGGTGAAAGGAGGACTATATCACCCTTTTTGGCCGCTAGAGACGCTATATGCACCGCATCTTTCATGGTGTTGGCTTGCTCTGTGTCAAAATAGCTATGAGCTTTGCAGGTTTGGATTAAAGCGTCTGCCGTCTCCCCTACGGCTATAAGTCTCTTAACATTTTCTGGGAAATATTTTACTAAATCGTTAAAGTCTAAATCTTTATCTTGCCCACCTGCTATGAGGATTATGGGGGAGTTAAAAGCCTGTATAGCTTTGATTGTAGAGTCTATATTAGTCGCCTTAGAGTCGTTATAATACCTCACCCCGCCTAGCTCTTTTACAAACTCTAGGCGATGCTCCACAGCTTTAAAAGCCATAATGCCCTGGCGGATGATGTGGTCTGATATGCCCGCCGCCTTGCAAATGGCTATAGCCGCAAGCACATTTTCAAGGTTATGATTGCCTGGTATGGGTATATCCTCAACAGGCAGCACAAGCTCATCTTTTGTGGATTGATTAAAGAAGATTACTTCAGCCTTTGTTTTGCTGGCCATAGCCTTGGTATAGCTGTTGGTAAAGTTTAACACGCAAATGTCATCGACACCTTGATTCTTAAAGATACGCTCTTTAGCCTCCACATAGGCTTCCATTGTTTTATGGCGGTTAAGGTGGTCTGGCGTCATGTTTAACACTGCGGATATTTTGGGGGCAAAGCTATCTATTGTCTCTAGTTGAAAGCTGGAGATCTCGGCAACTATAAAAGCATCGCTCTCATCCAAAGTTTCAACCATATCGCAAAAGGGTATGCCTATATTGCCTACCAGCACAGATGAGGGGTGGGCAAGCTTAACAATATCATACACTAGGGATGTTACGGTTGTTTTGCCGTTTGTGCCCGTTATGCCTATTATAGGGGCTTTGCTGTGGCGATATGCCAGCTCTACCTCACCCCAAACGGGCATGCCCATTGCCTTTGCCGCCACAACGAAAGGTAGGTCGCAAGGTATGCCTGGGCTAAGCACTAGCATGTCATGTTTGTCCAAGATATCATCGGGGTTTTTGCCGAAATATGTTGAGATGCTGGGGTGTGCTAGCAGCTCTTTATCTACTTTTGGCTCGGGGTTTAAATCACACAGGGTGATGGCTGCCCCGTGGCGGAGTAAAAGGTTAGCAGCTGCTATGCCTGATATGCCCATGCCGCATACTAGGATTTTTTTGTTGGTGTATGTCATGTTAGACCTCATTTTATTTATTCTTAACCTAAAGGCTATAGGTTACTAACCGCTAAAAGACCGATTAAACAAAGGATGGTTGTGGCTATGTAAAACACCGACACCACCTTAGTTTCTGCCCAGCCCATCATCTCAAAATGATGGTGGAGAGGAGCCATTTTAAACAGACGCTTGCCCCCTGTGGCTTTGAAATAAACCACCTGTAACGCCACAGATGCCACCTCCATCACATAAACAAAACCTACAATGATGAGGACTATAGGCATCTGCAACACTATGGCAACCCCTGCTACAAAACCGCCTAAGGCTAACGAGCCAGTATCACCCATAAAGACCCTTGCAGGGTGAGAGTTAAAGAGTAAAAAGCCTAAAAGAGCACCAACAGCCGCCGCTAGAGCATAGCCCGCTGGGCTGTCTAAGCTAAAGGCCACGTAGAGGAAAAACAAGCTTACAAGGAGTGTAACCCCAGATGCTAGCCCATCTAGCCCGTCGGTAAAGTTTACCCCGTTTGATGTGCCTACAATGGCAAAAACTAGCACAAAAGGTGTTAACATGCCAAGGTTGATATATAGCCCATCTGTAAAGGGTATAAACATTTGCGTGGGGATGTTTGCCCAGTTTAAAAGCAACACAAAGCCTATGGATGCTACCAGCTGTAAAGAAAACTTTTGGTAAGCACGCAGGCCTAGGGAGCGTTTTTTAATCATCTTGATATAGTCGTCTAAAAAGCCTATAATGCCGAAAGAAAGCATCAAATACATAATCAGCATCCACTCTATGCTAAAGCTTGAAAAGATGCCAGATGCTATGGATATTGCAGCAACAATAACAATACCCCCCATAGAGGGTGTGCCTGATTTTTTAAGGTGGCTTTGCGGCCCATCATCACGCACATTTTGGCCAAACTTGAGGCGGCGTAAAATGGGTATGACGATAGGGCCTAGGATGATGGCGATAGCGAAGGATATGAGGGATGCCATCACCGCTGTGTTAAAGTTTAGATTGTATATATTATCCATTTTCTTCTCCTTGGGGGTTGTTGTTGTTTTATGCTCGTCATCCCGCACTTGATGCGGGATCTCACTATGCTGATTGATGAAAGGTAGTAGTTATGCAGGATATACCCCGTGTCAAGCTCAGGGCACATCATTCTAATTTGCTCATCCATCATTGTAGGGAAGGGATTTATCCCTTCCGATATCATTGGATTATCACTCACTAATCCTTCAGACAGGCAAGACGGAGTGGATAAATCCACTCCCTACAAGGAGGATTGGAATGACACGAGCTTAGGATGACGACAAGGGAGAGTTAATGCTCTTTTATCCACTCCACTATATCTTCAAAACGACTACCTCGTGAGGCTTTAACGAGGATTGTGCTGCCTGATGTGATTATATTGCCAGCCTCATTCAAAAAGCCTTCTTTGCTATCAAAATGCATGGGTGCTTGCATATGCTTGGCTTCTTTGCCTATGGTGATTATTTGGCTGATACCTAGGCTTTTGGCGTAATTGCCCACCTCTAAATGCATGCTTTGAGACTGACACCCAAGCTCTAGCATATCCCCCAAAATGGCTATTGTGTTGCCCTTTTCTTTTGCTAGCACATCTAAAGACGTCTTCATAGATTCGGGGTTGGCGTTGTAGCAGTCTGCTATTATTTTTGTGCCGTTTGCCAGCTTTATAACGTCCATACGCATGCCTGAGGCTTGAAAGCTTGCAAGGCCTTGGGCTATCTCTTGGGGGTCTAGCCCTAGATAATCCCCAACGGCTACTGCGGCTAGGGAGTTTGTAACCATATGGCTGCCCGCCGAGGGGATGGAGACATCCACAGGGCAGCCGCATTTGAGCTGGGTTGTATATGACGAGCCTTCAAGCCCTTTGTTTTCTTCGTTTTTAGCTTGATAGTGGTGGCTTTCGCCTCTGCCGTAAAAGATGGCGTTTGGCCTATCTTTATAGCGGGCGAGAAAAGCATCATCCCCATGAAGAAATATATGTCCATTAGGGCTTAGAAAGTCCATTATCTCACTTTTTGCTTTAAAAATTTCTTCTTGGCTGCCTAAATTTTCTATATGGGCTGTGCCTATATTGGTGATTATTGCCACATCTGGCCTTGCTATTTCACCCAACCTTGTTATTTCGTGCCTGTTGTTCATGCCCATTTCTAGCACGGCTATGTCTGTGTTGTGGTCTATGCCAAAAATTGTCATAGGTAGACCGATATCGTTGTTATAGTTGCCTT
>WQVB01000145.1 GCA_009781815.1 Defluviitaleaceae bacterium | reverse complement strand
TACTTTTAAACAATAGACCAAGAAAGTGCTTGGGTTGGAACACGCCTTATGAGAGGTTTTATAGACTTTAGAGGATGCTTTGGTGTTTTGTTGCGGTTGGGTTGACAAGTTAGCCCCTACAATAGTAAAAAGTCAAAAACGGAATGACATGAGTGTGGGATGACGGGATAGGAGTGTTTTGATGTCGTTTGCAGCTCCTCAAAAACAAAACCCCCATACAGGGGGTTTAAGTTATTTTAATAATCTTCTAAAATCCAAACACGCACATTGTGGCGTCTACCCCAGCTTAGGGCCTCTGCCATAGTGTCAAAGAAAACGTCTATTTTATAGCCACGTATAGCACCGCCACGGTCGCCTGCAACGGCAAAGCCATAACCCTCTACATACATACGGGTGTGAAAGGGGATGACATTTGTGTCAACAGCTATAACGCCTACCTGTGCCATCATACCGCTAGCTGTAACGCCAAAAAACGGGTCGCCAGGCCTTCTGCCTGTGCAGCTGTAGCTTAAAGTATAGGCAGTAGACTCTACCAACATCATGCGGCTATATCTAAAAACCTCACCGCAGGCAGATATGCGAGTGCCTATAGGGATGCCCACGCCCACGTGGATGATCTCTGGTGTGGGGTATTCTACAACTTCGTTTCTTGCGTGTATTCTATGCACCTCTTGGCCGCCTATATACTCTACGTGATACACATGGCGTAAGGTGCCATATTGGCCCTCTTGATAAAGCTCCTCCACCCCTTCAGGCAAAAAGATGCTTTCTTCGTATATTCTTTCGTATGCAAGGTAGTCATATTCATATCTAAACTGCCACTGGATCGTCTCTACATATATAATCTCCCACCTATTTGGGCGGTGCCTTGCTATGGTTGGGTCAAATATAAAGGTTTCATACTCACCCTGCTCTGCACTAAAATCCGCCACTATAGACACTACAGGCTTGCTTGGTAGGGTGTAAAAGGGTATAAGGTCTGCTTGGCCATTTATGCGGATAAAGATGGGGTATGCTCTTTCAATCTCCACCACCATGCCTCTATGTATTTGTGCGTTAAGAGGGGTGGATATAGAATCTCTATCTTCCAGCTCTATGCCTAGCTCTTCAAGTAAATCTGCCACAGTTTCTTGTAATGTATGCACATTTAAAAGCTGGCCGTTATCCATTACAAAAACCCCTAAGCTTGCACCTTGATAAGCCTCCGCCCCCATAAAGAAAAGGGTCAATGCCATCAAAACATCTGCTACAGTTTGTTTTATTTTTTTCATTTTGGTTCCTCCTTGTTTTGGCGGTAACACCTACGCTGTGCAAAAGGTGCTAAGCCAAAATATCTGCATCAAATTGTTACAGATATTTTAATTTTTTTGTGGTTCTTAGTCCATATTATAGTCATTAAAATTCCATTTTATACCTTTTTGATTGCAGAAAAGCCGATACATCCGTTTAATCACTATACTATGGCAAAAATAAAAAGATGTGCCATACAATTTTACACATCCTTATTTAATAATTTCTTGACATCTTAACATATTCGTAACAACTTGTCAAGCCTTTTTTGTGATATTAGAAATATCCATGATTTTTGTGCTATTTCTCTACGTGTTAATGCCCCGTAGGGAAGGGATTTATCCCTTCCGCATCTCATAATATAAAAAACCTCCAACTGAAAATGTTGGAGGTTTTTTTGATGATTAAGGTAGCTTCATTTACGTCATTGCGGGCTTGACCCGCAATCCCGCCCCTTCAGTGCTCTATGGGGATTGCGGGTCAAGCCCGCAATGAGGAAGAATTGGCATGAGTCCGTAATAGACCTGCAGTAAAATTAAGTATTTGGGTTACCCAACTCAACATCGTCATCCCGTGCTTGACACGGGATCTCACTAGCACAACGTACAACCTAGTAAGCAATTAGTATAGAGAGATCCCCAATCAAGTTGGGGATGACGATATTGAGTTGTTTTATTGCAGGTCTGATGACGAATAGGTTAAGCTAGGAATGACGACTAGGTTAACTCAAAGGCAACTTTACAAAAAACGTTGTTTTGCCTTTTTGAGATTCAAAGCCTATCTCACCTTTAAACATCTCTACAATACGCTTAGCTATAGGTAGCCCAAGGCCAACCCCGTCATAGTTATGCTTGCCATCCTTAAAAAATCGAGTAAAAATCTTATCTTTGTTTTGAGAAGAGATGCCTGACCCCTCGTCGGTGATTTCTATTAGCACATGGTCGCTATACTCTCTTAAATAAACATAAATTGTGCCATCTTGCGGCGAAAACTTTATGGCGTTTTGTAAAATGTTTATCCACACTTGAGACAGCATCTCTTCGTTGCCGTTATATAATATCTCATCCATATCTATCTCAAAAGATGTGCCCTTTTCAAGCCAGCCACGCTCTAAAAGCAAGATGTTAGAGCGTATTTGCTCATCAATATAAAAGGGGGCACTCTCTAGCTTTATCTCGCCATAATCTAAAAAAGACAAACGCAAAAGGTTAGTGGAGAGGTTAGACAGGCGGGCTGTTTCTTTTATTATAATGTCGGTATATTCGTTTAATTGATCTTTTGTGAGGCTTTCGTTACGCAGCAGCTTTGCAAAGCCTTCTATGGCTGTTATAGGGGTTTTAAACTCATGAGAGATGCTGGATACAAAATCTTTCTTGAGATATTCGCTTTTGCGAAGCTCGCCAGTCATAATGTTAAAATTGTGCATTAGCTCGCCTACCTCGTCAGTTGCACGGGTAAAAAGCTCTACATTAAAGTTGCCTTGGGCGACCTCCCTTGTGGCGGCTGTAACCTTGCGGATTTTTAAGAAGATAACCATTAATGCCCCTGCAACAAAAAGGGAGCTTAAAACCATGTTAAACATCATGCCCCGTGCTATGCCGTCTACAAACAGCGTAAGCTCATTATTGGGAAAGATGGGGGATAATATGGCCAAGTTGCCGTCAATACTAAAAAGCACATATGGGGTGCGGTGGAATGTAGCCTGGCGATATGCAAGCACCACCTCGCCGCTATAGGCACGCCTTGCCATGTCAAAAGACACAATATAGCCAAAAGCAGAGGGGTTATCGCCACCTTCTATTTCATCTAAAAACATAAAAGATATGTCGGTATCACCAAGCAGGGCTGGGGTGTTTTCGTTAACGTCATGGCCTAGCCTGTACAACTCTTGAAACAAAACCGCCTTTTGGGTTAGCTTGTCTGACAACACCTCAGATATATTTAAAATAACCGTGCGGTAAGACATCATAGCCGTGGTGGCTTGGGCGACAAAAAGCAAGGCCACAAAGGCCGTTATCCATTTAAGATACATTGAGTTAAAAACTTTAGGCATTTTCATATATATATTATAACTCATTTTTGTTACGATTGCATTAAAAATAAAAAACTACTCTCATGTCGATCTAATTTAGTGAGTTTTGTGAGTGATAGTGAAACAGTTTAAATGGTTTTGTGAGTGTAATGAGTGAAATTATCATTAAGACAAGGAGTAGCCAAAATACATTGATGCTACTTGATCGTTATTAAACTCGTAGCCAAACAAAAGATCATCCTACCAACCCGCCTTGTAGGGGCTAACTTGTCAACCCAACCGCAACAAAACACCAAAGCATCCTCTAAAGTCTATAAAACCTCTCATAAGGCGTGTTCCAACCCAAGCACTTTCTTGGTCTATTGTTTAAAAGT
>WQVB01000144.1 GCA_009781815.1 Defluviitaleaceae bacterium | reverse complement strand
CCCGCCTTTTTGTCGTGCAAAAACCTTGCAGCAGCCAAAGCCCCCCTCGCAAATATATCACGAGAGTAGGCACGGTGGGTTATCTCTATTACCTCATCCGCCCCCGCAAAAATCACCTTATGCTCCCCCACTATGCTGCCGCCTCTAATAGACGCCACGCCGATTTCGTCTGCCCCTCGCTTTGCAAGGTCTTTTGAGCGGTCAAAAACTATATTGTATCTGCCGTCAGCCGCAGCGTTTATGCTGTTTGCCAAGGTGATGGCCGTGCCTGATGGGGCATCTATTTTTTGATTATGATGTGCTTCAACAATCTCTATGTCAAAATTTTTGCCGCCTAGCACCTTTGTGGCATACATAGCCAGCTCTGACTGCAAGCTAACCCCTAAAGACATATTTGACGATAAAAAGATAGGTATGGTCTTTGATGCCTCATATATGCTGCCTATGGTGCTTTGGCACATGCCTGTGGTGCATATAACAATAGGCGTGTTGCTCTTTAAGCCTGCCTCAAGCAAGGCTGGTATGGCCCCTGGGTGAGAGGCATCAACAATAACACTCCCCTCCCCTTTTTGGTGAAAATTTTTGTATGTTGGAAAGGTGAAGGTATCGCTTTCTACTCCGTTGTCAACAGCATAAACAACTTGGCAAAAGCTCTCGCTAGCTAGGTTTGCAATAGAAGAGCCTAAGCGACCTAGGCCGTGTATAATAATATCAATAGTTTTCATTTTAAATCCCCTTATGGCAATATTATCTCCATTATAAGCCCTAACGGTGATGAAGTCAAGAAAAACCGCAGTCGCCCATGGTCATCCTGATCCCCTAGTCGTCATCCCGTGCTTGACACGGGATCTATGTATGATAGTGGACACCCAATTAAGCCTGCACTTTTCCAATTAGATCCCGTGTCAAGCACGGGATGACCCCGTATCGGAGTACGGGGCAGGCTGGAGTTTGATGCTTTTTGATTTCACTGCAAGTCTATTGGACTTATAGCGAAATCATCTCACGCCGTCATCCTCAATCGAGTTGTGGACGCATCATTCCAATTCTCTTTGTAGGGAATGGATTTATCCATTCCGCTATCATGTCTGCACCTCTCTATCCTTCAGCAAGGTGAGACGGAATGGATGAATCCATTCCCTACAGGGGTAGATTGGAATGACGTTAGTTGGGGGATGACGACGTGAGATGATAGTTCGGGTATTTAATTTTGCCGCAAGTCTAATAACGATGTTGAATTGGGGCAGTTGGTATGTAGCAACAATTCCTACAACAAGTTTAAAAAATACATTGACAAAACCCTCTCGATGTGATAATATTAGATTAACTAATATATAAGTTAATCTAATAAAGGGGGCAGTGATGCTATATACAAAAGAAAAAGTTAAAAAATATTTCTCTCAAGTGTTTGATATAGAAAAAAGGCTTGAAAAACTTAAAACCCGCATGGATTATCTCGAGCTGCAACTTATCAAAATAACAACAAAAAATAAAGACGAAATTAAAGCATCTATACAAAAACTTGAAAAAGAGATAACTCAAGAAAAAAGCCGCTTGCTTGAGATAGAGATGATGGTTTTTACATCTTCACAAGGCACCCCTCCCCTTCATGCAGCTTTGATGAAATGGCGATACATCTGCCGCTTTGGCTGGCCTATAATCTCTAAAAAATCCTCCTACTCTATAGCACATCTAATGAGAGAGCATAACAAAGCCTTAGAAAACATAGCATATAGTTACAGCTTTAACCTTTTAGAGGAGCGATAATATGTCTTGTGAGTTTCAATACGGCACATGGATACCCACCCTACAAATAGGAAACGGCATAATAAAAGGCCAATATACAGACCAAACAGGCCACTGGACAAGAGTTGGCCACCAAATCTTCATTACTGGCTTTTTTAGGCTTAATTATAACAAAACCGACGTAGACAATGCCCTTGCCGCAAACACTACGGTTCAAGAAGTCCGCCTTGGCACCTTGCCTTATGAGTCCAACAGCGGCTCTTCAATTTTTAACCTATCCGTGTCAAACAATCACTTCATCCACCACCTTTGGCTTGGAGACACAACAGGAGCAAGGAGCATATGGGGCAGCCCCCGCATGCGTGTTTTCGCCAACGTTAACGCCCTGTCTAAAGATTTGTCTATAGGAGATTTAAGCCCAACCACCAGCGGAGTTTTCACGGAGGTGAGAGTCTCAGGCGTTTACACCGCCTTCCCTGATCTATCAACCACAGACCCTGTGAACACTCCCCCGCCAACCATCATAGGCCCTCCTTTAACGCAGCCTCCGCCACCTGCAATAGACATAGGCTCGGTAGTACATATCAACCAAACAGCCCAAACATGGGCAACGGGGCAAACCATCCCCTCTTGGGCAAAGGGGCATATATACACCGTTACAGCCACAAGAAAAGACAAAACCGAGCTTCTTTTGGACTATGTTAACTCTTGGATTAGAGCAAGCGACGTAACATTGGTATAATGCCAAAGCCTGTAACCCCTTTCTCTCCTTGTACATAGTATGCTATATATGCTTATTCAAAAGGAGGAAAATAAAATGGAATTTTGGGGAAATGGTCTTTTAGCATCCCTTTGCGAAAACATCGGTAAAACAATAACCGTATTCACAGCTTCTGGCGGCATCTCTGGCAGCGGCTTTACTGGCGTGCTTTTATCTGCCGATAGGGAGTGCATCCGTATTTTATGCGATGTTGGCGCACCACCTGCCTGCCCTGTAGGCAGCAGCTGCACTAACGATTTTGGCCCTTGGGGCGAGATAAACGACAACTTTGGCTTCTATGGCAACCCGATGGGTTCCGTAGCTATCATCCCGCTTCATGCTATTGTTTCTTTAACTTACAACGCTATTTAGCGTGATGATGGTTAGAGACTTATTTCAGGATGTTTGCATCATACTAGAATAGCCTTAAAAAGGCAACAACAAAAAACCAGCTATTGCTAGCTGGTTTTTTGGAATCAATTTTACATATTGAAGCCTTAGCCCTTGAAAATCTCTAAATGAAGGCGTGGTTATCTTCTAACAAGGCTATCTTGTGCTGCCGTCAAACGTTCTATAGCTTCAATGATTTGTGCTTCCACGGCTGTTGCATTGTTATAAACACTTCTCGCAAACACAAGGGGGGATTGGAACCTAGCCCAAGTTAAAGGTGTATAGTTCACTTGGTTTCTAGACGCCGCTGCCTCTAAAGCTATACCTAACTCTTCTCTCGGGGTTTTTTGGGCAATTGGCTCATCTATAGGCTCATCTGCATAATAGCTATATAAATAATCACCTAGGTTAGCATTGTTTAGTTGCCCCACTATCTCTAGATAAGATACACTACTAATATCTTCAAACAAAGCAATACCATTGACATTGAGGAGCGATACTCTTAAAGACCACTCTCCGCCACGCTCTTCGTGAGATAACCCGCCAGGCAGGCTGAGGGTAAGGCTGGTGAAGCCAGGTGCTAAAATATCTCTAGCTGAAATTTCACCATAGCCACCTGTGCCAGCCCATATCTCACCATGTCTAAGCCATTCAAAACGCAGTACAGCAAACTCGGAGGCTAAAGCATCTGCTGTTAATATAGCATGTATATGTTTTTGAGCTGAGCTGTTTATATTCGCACGCCCATTATGGCTATGGTTAAGTTTACATATCTAAATGTAACGCCACCTTCAGCTGGGTCATCACAAATTGGGT
>WQVB01000143.1 GCA_009781815.1 Defluviitaleaceae bacterium | reverse complement strand
GGGTGGTTAAAAGGTATGCGGTGGCCGCAGGGGCGATTATCATAGATACGATAAGTATTGCACCTACAATCTGCAAAGAGGCCACAATAACTATGGTAAGCATAAGCAAAAAGCCATAATGGATTAGGCGGGTTTTCATGCCATAGACTTTTGCTAGGGTTTCATCAAAAGATGTTATTAGTAGCTCTTTGTAAAACAAAATGATAAAGAGAATGAGCAAAACGCCGATTATAGCTATTGTTATAATATCCACTCGACTGGTTGTAAGCACATTGCCAAAAAGCACGTCCATAAGGTTTGTTCCAGTACGTATGCGAGATATAAGCACAACACCAAGGGCAAAAAACGAGCTAAAAACAATGCCTATTATAACATCTTTTTTAAGCTTAGACTTTTCGACGATAAAGCCAATGGTGAAGGACGCCAAAACCCCAAAGACTATAGCACCTATAAGGTGCATATTGCCTAAAAGATGAGTTAAAGCAACACTAGGCACAACAACGGCTTGGCTGATGGCGTTGCCAGCTATATGCCCTAAAGCAACCCCAGGGATGACGGCGTGGCCAATAGCATCCCCCATTAGAGATAGCCCTCTTAAGATAACAAAAACGCCGATGGTGGATGCAACAATGCCTACAAGAACCGCCGCAAGTGCCGCCCTGCCCATAAAGTCGTGGGTGGTTATGGTATGTATAAAACTTTGTATATTATCAATCAGGGCAACCATTGCAAACCTCCTCGGCAAAAATATTTAAAAGAGAGCTGGTGTAAGCACGGCAGATGTTTTCTCTAGTGAAGGTAGACTGGGTGTCTCCATAGGCTATTATCTCTTTGTTTAAGACGATGACTTCATCAAAATAATCCGCCACATTTGCTAAGTCGTGATATACCATAATTATTGTTTTGCCGCTATCTCGCAGGCGACGCAAGGTGTCCATAATAATTTGCTCGCTGGTTGCATCTACCCCTACAAAGGGCTCGTCCAAAAAGATTATTTGAGCATCTTGTGCAAGCACCCTAGCGAGAAAAACCCGCTGGAGCTGCCCGCCAGAAAGCTCGCCTATTTGCCTTTTTTCAAAGCATGCCAAGCCTGCTTGCTCAAGAGCGTTTATAACCTTTTGCTTATGCTCTTTTGTGGGGAAGCGAAAAAGACCCATTTGAGGGAAAAGCCCCAGCATCACAACATCTCTAACCTGTATGGGGAAGGAAAGGTCGTTATCCATCCTTTGTTTTACATATGCTGTAACTTTTTTAAGGCTATCTATAGGTTGCCCATCAAAAGTAACTTTTCCTGAAGAGGTTTTAACTAGGTTTAACATGGCCTTTATAAGGGTGGATTTGCCAGCACCGTTTGGGCCTATAATGCCTATAAGCTTACCACGCCCCGCAGAAAAAGAAATATCTTTTAGCACATCTTTGCCACCATAGCTAACATTTAAGTTGTCAACAGACAGCATTTTAAAGCCTCCTCTTTTGTTATATTCGCTTAATTTAAAGTTATCTTACGCTTGCGAGGATTTTTGTTGCAATGCGAAGGTAAAAAAATTGCAGTGTACCCGAAGGTACATAAGATTTTTTTAACAAAACATTGCGATAAAAAGACCGTAAGAGTGAGGTGGTTTTAAGTTAAGTGAATATAAAGTTAATTGCAACTAACTCGTTTATTATATACCAAACATAGCGAGCTTGTCAACCCCTAGTTAAATGGTAGGAAATGATGGCTCTAAAGCTCACTCCAAGCGTGTTTGAGGGCTATAACTCCCCCTCTCATTGCACACGGCATTCTAATTTGAGGCTCCAGAACACTTCACCCAGCCTACCCTCAGCTTGACTGGGGGTCATTGCGGACTTGATCCGCAATCTCCGGGCCTGCAATCATTACTTTTTAGCAATTAGCATAAGTGAGATTGCGGATCAAGTCCGCAATGACGAGCTTAAGCAATCGGTAAATTAGAATGACGTGATCATTGTATGACAGCAGTTGACCCCAACCGTCAAAATGTGATACAATACGCAAAAGGGGCTGATGACATGAGTAACCAAGAATCATCCGAAAACTATTTAGAAACTATTTTGATGCTAAGCCATAGGGCTGGCAAGGTGCGGTCTGTTGACATTGCCGAAAGGCTGGGCTATACAAAAGCAAGCGTTAGCGTCGCCATGAAAAAGCTAAATGCAGAGGGCTTTATACAAATTGATAAAGGTGCCATAACCTTGACCGAAAGCGGCAGGGTGATTGCCTGCACCATGTATGAGAGGCATATTGTTATATCTGAATGGCTTATTGCCTTGGGGGTGGATGCAGACATAGCCTTAGAGGATGCATGCAGAATGGAGCATCACATCAGCCAGCAGAGCTTTGAAGCTATCAAAAACCACATAAAAGATTGGAAACAGCAAGCTTATGAAGAAGAAAAGTAAAATCTTATTAAAAATTTTGATTGGCTTGGTTGGGCTGCTGCTTTTGGCGGCGGCTGTGGGCTGGCTTATTATTAGAAGCATGATGCAGCAGCCAGAGCCACCCCCTATACCCATACCCTCCCCTCACAACGAGGTTGAAAAAGACGAATATGGTGAGCTTTTGCCCCCGCAGGTTATGCAGTTTGAAGAGCGAAGGCCTAATTTTTTCACCTTTGTGATTGTAGGTTTGACCGAGGGCCTAAACGCCAACACCATCATGGTGGGGGCTTATGACGTGGCAACGAACCAAGCATATATCGTAAGCATCCCTAGGGACACACGGGTGGATGTGCAACGCAACAATCGTAAAATTGTATCAGCCTACCCTGTTGGTCGTTTAAACGGTGGCGGGCATGAGGGGGGCATCAACCGCCTAAAATATGAGGTTTCAACCCTTGTAGGCTTTCGCCCTGATTTTTATATACGTGTAGATTATGAGGCGTTTATCCGCATGGTGGACGCTGTGGGCGGGGTTGAGCTTTATGTGCCTTTTCGCATGTATTATCACGACCCCTACCAAAACCTATATATAGACCTACAGGCAGGCTTGCAAACCCTTGCAGGTGCTGATGCTTTGCGTTTTGCACGCTATCGCACAGGTACTGCTGGCGTGTCGCCTACTATTAGTGATTATCAACGGATAGAGCATCAACAGCAGGTGATAGCCGCCGTGGTGAGGGAGGTTATGCGACCAGCATCCATCCTACGCATCCCTGAGCTTATCGGCATTTTTAATGATTATGTCTATTCGGATTTAACCACAGGTGAGCTTGCGTGGTTTGCTAACGAGCTTCGCCGTATAGGTGGCACAAATAATATCCACTTCTACACCCTGCCTATGGCGGGGACGAGTGGATCGCCAATGTGGTATGAGCTGGCGGATGAGGCGGGTGTGTTGGAATTAGTAAACCGCACTATTAATCCGCTGGTGAGGGATATAACCACGGGTGATGTGCGGATAGCGAGGTAGGGTGTTTTTCGCCACCTCGCCCCCCATTGTCATCCCGTGCTCACGTCATTCCGATTTGCACTTACATCGTCATTGCGGGCTCGACCCGCAATCCCCTTCCTTCCTGAATTATATCAGGAAGGAAGGGGATCCTGAATCAAGTTTCGCTTAAGACCAAGCTCAACCAAGGGTTCAGGATGACGATAAAAAGAGGGTCATCCCAATTCTCTTTGTAGGGAATGGATTTATCCATTCCGCTATTGAATCTGCATCTCTCTATCCTTAAGCAAGATGAGACGGAATG
>WQVB01000142.1 GCA_009781815.1 Defluviitaleaceae bacterium | reverse complement strand
CCACCCTATAGAGGACGAGGATGCCCCCGAAAAGCCCGCCAAAAGCCATGATAAACAACATCATATCTCCAAAATGCCCTACAGCACCTAAAGCAAGCCCCAGCACGGCAAATAAAGGTAGATAGTGCTTTTTCTCCCCCTCTTTTATCTCACTTACAAAAAAGAAGCCCAAAGCCTTTTTTAGCACAAAAGAACCGTTATAAAGCTGGGCTATAGAGCGATTTAAAAACAACAAAACAAAGCCAAGCCCGCATATGGCCATAAAAAATAAAGGTGCATAACCATAGGCGATAAAGCTTGACGCCGTGGGGATGGCAGCGGCTAAAAATAACAACACGCCAAAAGAGCGTAAAGACACATGTAACAAGCTTTCACACAGCGTAGAGAAAAAGCCTAAAACCCTACTTTTGTTTAAGTGGGGGTTGAAAAACTTTGAGGACTTTGCACCCTCTCTCGACCCTTTGTTGAAAAGCCTACCTAAAACCCCTCTTTCAAGGCCTCTCTCGAAAGGGCTCGTCCCAAAAAAGAATTTATAAAGCAGGCTCTGATGCCAAAGCCTACTAAAAAATATTGAAATTTTCCCTAAAAATCTCCCAACCAGGCTTTGCTTGTAAAAATGAGAAAACTTGCTTGCAAAGCTTAAAAAGAGATTATAGAAAAAAGATTGTTCTAACATATCTTATCCTCCGAATAGATGTAGTCTTCTGCATCTCGAACCTGCCTTTAGTTTGGCTAAGGTCATCCTGAGCTTGATTCAGGATCTACTTCCTGCTTGGATACAATCCCCAATCGAGTTTCACACAAACCCACATAGATCCTGAATCAGGTTCAGGATGATAATGAAGTGTCAAACGGCACAGAGAAGTCGGTTTAAAGGCTTTTATACACATCCTCAACCTTGCGTGTCATAACAGGAGCTGTAAATCTTTCGTTGAAAATTTCTTTTGAACGCTGGCTTAAGTGCTTGTATTCTTCTTCATCTTTCTTTAGTGTGAGTATAGCCTTGGCAAGGTCAGCATAATCCCCCAAATCAAACAAAATGCCATTTACCCCATCATTTATTACAAAAGGGTTACCCCCTGTGTCTGTAGCTATAGCTGGGATTCCAAGGCTCATGCCCTCTAGCAATGCTAGGTTTGTAGTCTCGCTATATGAGGCATTTATTTGCACGTCAGATATAGCAAGTGCCTCTTGTACATTTTCAAGAAAGCCCGTGAATATAACGTTTTCGAGCTTTAAGAGCTCCGTCATTTTTTTAAGCTCATCTTCCTGGCTGCCTGTGCCTACAAAAAGAAACTTAACCTCAGGGTCTTCTTTTTGCACCATTTGGGCGGCTTTTATCACATATTGATGCCCCTTTACCTTTTCAAGGCGTGCAACCATAACACAAACAAAATCCTCATCACCTATGCCATATTTATGGCGATATGCCATTTTATCTGCATCACCCAAAGGCTCTAGGGCGTCGATGGCGTTATAAATCATCACCGTCTTGCCCTGCTTTGTGCCTGTTTCTGTTAGGTTTATCTTTGCTGCTGGCGATGTGGCTATAATCTTGTCAGAAAGGGAGCTGTTGAGAAACCCAGCTATCTGCTTATAGGGAAACTTCTTTTTGTAGCCATGCTCCGTGCCTGCAGACTGCTTGTCATACACGCTGTGCCTAGTATGCACTATAGCTTTTTTAGCAATTTTAGCAGCCATACGAGCCGAAAGGGATGCATGACTGTGTATAATATCAGGGTTTTCAGACCTGTACAGCTTTACAAGGCCTTTGATAGCCCCTAAAGCTAAAGATTTATCACCAATGCCGTCAAACTCTATAACCCGTATGTTAAGCCTTGATATTTCAGGTATAAGCTTAGCCCCTCGAGGCACAACAACGCAAACATTAAACTCTTCTCGGTTAAAATTCGCCAAAAAAACAAGCAACAGCTTGCCTGCTCCACCTATATTTGTATCTGATATAATATGCAAAATTTTCTTAATTTTCGGCACCTCCAAGGGCTATTGGTTACTATCTATCATACTTAATACCTAATTATAACAAAATGCGCCCCAAAGTTCAAGTTTTAATTTTGATTTAGAAGTAGATAACTGCCTCCATCCTTATCCTGACACCTAAGCCGTCATTCCGTGCTTGACACGGAATCCCCTTCCTCCATGATATAATTTGAGAAGGAAGGGGATTGCGGATCAAGTCCGCAATGACAAGGTGGAGGCTGTTCGTACACTTACTTTTGGTAGCATTACATAAATGGCACTTCCTTCCCCGCTCGTCATCCTGAGCTTGACTCAGGATCTAATCAGAGAAGGGCAGGCCTAGTTGGGTATGCACTACCATACATAGATCCCGTGTCAAGCACGGGATGACGACCTAGGTGAGTGCGGCATGATGGCATGAAGCGGGAATGTCCAAAGCCTTTAATCCCTAATCACAAAAGGGGCATCTCCTACCTGAAGGTGATTAACGCCACCAACAAGCAAATACACCCTGCTCATATCAAAGCCCATATCCATCATACCACTCCACGCAGCCCTAACACCACTTGCCCCAGAGTTACACAAAACAACCACAGGCACGTCGCCTGCTTGGCTTAAAACTGGGTATATAGCATCAATAAAGGCTTGCTGGTTACCCTCTCCCATAAAGTTCATGGCGTGGGTGTTTATCGACCCTTCGATATGCACAACACCCCAAGCGTCTTCTCTTCGCACATCAAGCAGCAATATATCTTTATCCGAATACATCCAAAGCTCAAGCTCATCAAAAGTTATCCATCGCATGTCATCTTCATAAAATACGCCTAATGTCGGCTCTTGCCCTCCCCATCCGTCAGAATAAGGCCCGCATCTGGCACAAGCAGCCAAAGCCCCTAAAGCCCCAATCAAAATAACCAATCCAAAGAATTTTCTCATCATATCCACTCCTCATTTGTCGTCATTTTTCTTTCATTATATCAAAATAAAAATACTTTGCAAATTTTTTTAAAGTTTGTATTGAAAAATTTTTGTAAAAGATGTATTATAGAGAGTAGATAAATATCATCATACGGAGGAAAAGATAAATGTTTAATAGAGATTTAGGGATAGACCTTGGCACAGCCAACACTTTAGTTTTTGTAAAGGGCAAGGGCATTGTGCTGTCTGAGCCGTCTGTTGTGGCTATAAATAAAGAGAACAACCAAGTTTTAGCCGTAGGTAGCGAGGCAAAACAAATGATAGGCCGCACCCCTGGCAATATTGTTGCCATACGCCCCATGAAAGACGGCGTTATAGCTGATTATGAGACAACACAAGCCATGCTTCGTTATTTTATCAAAAAGGTTGCACCAAAGGGGCTTTTTGCCGCAAAACCTCGTGTTGTTGTGTGCATCCCCTCAGGCGTAACGGAAGTTGAAAAACGTGCCGTTATGGAGGCTACCATTACCGCAGGGGCAAAGCCAAACGGAGCCTTCTTGATTGAAGAGCCTATGGCAGCAGCTATTGGTGCTGGGCTGCCTGTTGAAGAGCCCGCTGGCTCTATGGTTGTAGATATAGGCGGCGGCACAACGGAGGTTGCCGTTATATCTCTAGGAGGCATTGTTGCAAGCAAATCCCTTAGAATAGCTGGGGATGAGCTTGACGACCACATCATTTCGTATATAAAGCGAGAATATTCGCTAGCTATTGGTGAGCGTACGGCAGAGGAGATAAAGATAAATATCGGCTCTGTCTTTAACCCTGACCCTAACCTTAAAATGGAT
>WQVB01000141.1 GCA_009781815.1 Defluviitaleaceae bacterium | reverse complement strand
TATCTCCTTTCGATGATTAGTGTGGTAACTACATCTTATCAGAGATTAAGCTTTTGAGCTATTTGTTTTTGTTGCAGTTGATATTATAATGTATCGGGAGTGGATTTATGCGTTCCGCATTGCTTATTAGATCAAATTATTTCACCTCCAGCAATAGCCTACCCACATCGGAATGGATAAATCCATTCCCTACAAGGTGAAAATGGAATGGTGTGTCTAGGCTTGACTTAGGATCTATGCCTTGGTTGAGCCTTGCTTTTCAGTCGAAACTGGGTTAGTGCATGCCCAATAAGAGGTCTGCCCCACTCCAAGTAGATCCTGAGTCAAGCTCAGGATGACGTGAAGGGATATTGTTTCGCACAATTAGTCTAATATCAATCGAATCTTTTGTTTTTGTTTATGATTGACAATTAAAGGCGATTAGTTTATGATAGTATCAAAAGAAGAAAAGGGGAGGTGAAAGATTTGCGTAAAAAACTTTTCACAGTAATAGCATTGCTCTTATGCTCTCTATTTATATTTACAGCCTGCGGCGGAAGAGGGCTAACTCTTGAAGACTATAACCGCCTTTATATAGGCATGTCTCATTCTGACGCTATGGCTATTATCCGCCCATATGCTACTAGAACATCAGAAGTTGGTAGCGGAGATCTTAGAACTGTTTTATACACAGTAGATGGCTCTGGCAGCACAGGTGCTAACGCTATTGTAACATTCCAAGGCAGCCCCCTTAGGTTAGTTTCCAGATCCCAGCTTGGGTTGAGGTAGTTTTAGGAGCATCTACAGCCAGCCTTTAACTGGCTGTATTTTTTTCGTTTCAATCTCCAAGAGAGTGGACATATTGCGTCGATAATGTCATCCTGAACCCTTGGTTGAGCCTTTCCCTTCAGGCGAAACTTGATTCAGGATCCCCTTCCTTCCCGAATTATTCAGGCTAGGAAGGGGATTGCGGGTCAAGCCCGCAATGACGAATTAGAATTTCAACGCACTTTGTCAACTTCCTCTGCAAAAAAGTCTTGACGTGGGGCTGGTTTTGGTGTACAATGGAGTTTGCTTTAATGTTCTTATAAAGGAGGATGACCGATTATGAAAATGACATTTCAACCTAAAAAGCGTAAGCGTTCTAGGGTGCATGGCTTTAGAAAAAGAATGCAAACCCCAGCTGGGCGTGCTGTTATAGCTAGAAGACGTAAAAGAGGCAGAAAAGTTTTAACTGCTTAAGCTACCTTTGCAAATTTAAAACACGAAAGATTTGATTGCTTTGAAATTTACAGTTTCTCTTAGAAAAAATCAGCAGTTTGGCTGTGTTTTTAAAGGGGGCAGGTCTAAAGGTGGCAAGCTGGTGGTGGTTTTTGTTTTAAAAAACAACCAAGCCTGCCTAAGCCGCTTAGGCATTACTGTCAGCAAGAAAATGGGTAAATCTGCCGTTTCACGAAACAGACAAAAACGGCATATTAAAGAAGCCTATAGAGCTTTGGAAGATAACATTATAGCAGGGTATGATATCGTTGTTTTGCCTAAAGCCCCTTTAACTTCTGTAAATTTTTTTCAAATCAAAGATGATTTGGAGAAGGTATTGAAAAAACATGATTTGTTTGTAGATGGCGGTGCTAAATGAAAAAGCTAGCTCTAAACAGCATACGGTTTTATCGCAGATGTGTTTCGCCTCACTTTTTACCTCGCTGTCGCTTTAACCCTACTTGCTCCACCTACGCTCGCGAGGCTATACAAACTCACGGCATCTTTGTAGGTGTTTTTTTGGCGTTTTTTAGAATTTTACGTTGCAACCCTTTTAGCAAAGGCGGTATAGACTTTGTGCCTGAAAAGGGGTTTTTACAAAAGTTGTGGTAGTTTTGAGTATAAGCTATTGATTGGAGGATTTTTGATTTGGACATGCTTTCGCAGGGGGTAGCTCCTCTTTTACAAACAGTGCAAGGAGACCCAGGGGCCATTATGGGGCCTATATCTCATTTTTTTGGGCATATTATAAACTTTATATACACAGGTCTAGTTAATATCAGCCCTGTTAATGCCTTAGGTTTTTCTATTATAATTATGACATTTATCATCAGGGGTGCTCTTGTGCCTAGCCAGATAAAAATGCAAAAAAACTCCGCCAAAACAAGAGCCATAAAGCCTGAGTTAGACAAAATACGTGAAAAATATGGCAACACAAGAGACCCTGAGCTTTTAAGAAAAATGAGGATGGAGCAGCAAGCTTTAAACCAAAAGCACGGCATCAACATGGTGGCAAGCTGCTTACCGCTACTTATCACCATGCCTATCTTTATCGCTTTATTTGGTGTTTTTGGGCGAGCTTTCTTGTTTATCCCCAGCATTAACGAGGCATACTCAGCTTTATCTCAAGCTTTGATTGACCTAGGGCCTGATTTCCGCATTGAGGTTTTAACCCCTATTTATCAAAGTTTAGATTTGCAAAACAACGCCACTATAAACGGGGTAGCTCTCACCGAAACTTCTTTATATTACGTACCCCTCATAAACCGCTTTATAAATGCTTTTACCGAATATGATTGGAATACAGTTTTTTACGCTATAGAGAGCGGCTATGCCTCTCATTATGACGCTGTAAGGTATCTTTACAATAATGTTATGACGGCTGAGACGTTTTTTGGACTAAACCTTGTAACCTCATCTGGCTGGGCATGGCCAGGCATCATCATCCCTATATTGTCTGTGGGTACAATGGTTTTATCATCATGGCAAACAAGCAAGCTTAACCCTGCAACAGACCCTCAAACAAAAATGATGCAACGTATAACAATGACTGTGCTGCCTTTGATGTTTGGTTGGTTTACCGTTGGGGCTGCGTCTGCCGTTGGTTTATATTGGGTGGCGGGCAATGTCTTCTTAATTGTACAAAACCTTATAGTTTTAAAGTTTTTCCCTCATAAAATAGGTTTAGGCGAAAAGCCCGCTAAGGCTTAGGAGGTTATAGTAATGAGATTTGTAGAAACTACAGCTAAAACTGTAGAAGATGCGGTGGCCGCCGCTTTAAAGCAGTTAAGCACCACAAGAGATGAAGTAGAAGTTGAGATTATAGACGCCCCCACAAAAGGTCTTTTTGGCATAGGGGCAAAGCCTGCAAAGGTAAAGGTTAGCATTAACCATAACCTCGAGACCGTTGCTGTAAGCTTTTTAAAGCAAGTAACATCTGCTATGGGGTTGAGTGTAGATATAGAAGCAAACACCAACAACAAAGATATGGATATCACCCTTGCTGGTGAGCATATGGGTGTTTTGATAGGCAAAAGAGGGCAAACTTTAGATGCTTTGCAGTATCTAACCCGCCTTGCCACAAACAAGGGAGATGCCCCTTTTGTAAACATCACTTTAGATTCTGAAAACTATCGTGAAAAACGCAAAGCCACCCTAGAGACCTTGGCCTTAAGCATAGGCAGAAAGGTAAAAGCTACAAAAAAAGCCGTAACCCTAGAGCCTATGAATACCTCCGACAGGCGGATTATACATAGTGCCTTGGAGGGAGACCGTGCATTGGTTACTCATAGCCAGGGCAATGAGCCTTATAGAAATGTAGTTATAGCCCCAAAAAGATAGAAACAGACCTGCTCCAAACATCTTTGGGGTGGGTCTTTGTTGTTTAAGTTGCAAGCTCGTTATGTAGGCAAGCCCGATTTTTTCCCTCCTCCGCTCCCACCCTACGTGCTATGCTGATTAATGAACTACTCCTCCCCCGCCCCGCTGCGGAGGGGAAAAATCTCATCCGTCTCC
>WQVB01000140.1 GCA_009781815.1 Defluviitaleaceae bacterium | reverse complement strand
GGCCTTCTACGGCAGATATAACACATTCTCTTGTATCGCCTGTTATAGGGTTAGCGGCAAAGGCCACACCAGCATAATCAGCATTGACCATTTTTTGCACCAAAACAGCAGGGGCAGATATGCTTTTTATGCCGTGTTGAGCTTTGTAGGCTTGCACACGTGGGCTTTCTGCCGATGCTTGCACCTTCAAAACATGCTCCCAAACTTTGTTTTTTGGTACATTTAGATAGCTTTCAAACTGCCCTGCAAAAGAATGTTCTGCGCCGTCTTCACCCAAGGCGGATGAGCGAACGGCAAAGAGAGTGTTGTCTTCAAAACACCCTAAAGCATTTAAAACATCCACTTTAGATGCACCATCAACCCCGATGGCGAACCACTCAGGTATGTTATCAAAAACCTTAGAGAGCTTGGCTAAAGCAGCTGCTTTGCCTCCTATTTTATTAATATCATAATTATCTTTTGTGTAAATCATATATCCTCCTATCTTCTTATCTTGAAGTTTTGAGTTGAATCCCTAAGTCGTTATCCCACGCTCTATGCTAGCGAGATCCCGTGTCAAGCACGGGATGACGCAGGGGCATGGTATAACATCAAACAAAAAACGACAATAGCCCCAGGCCAGCGTGCATCACAAGCATCCACACACCAGGCAGCACTTTAAAGATCTTTGCGTTTTTGGCTGTTGGCTTTTTTGTAAATTTTATGGCAACGAAAAAGGCATAGATATACAACACCAAAAGAGCGGCCATTATATGCCACCCTACACCAATTTGAAAGCCAGCCAAGGTGGTTGTGATGCTTGAGATCGTCAAACAAACCAGCCACACAACCATAGCCCGCTTTGGCCCCCATATTTGGGTGTATGTATCTACGCCATATTCTTCGTTTTCGGGCGCTCTAAGCTTCCTCCCAACCTCTATAACCGTGCCATCACATAGGCTTGAAACCATAAACAACAAAATGCCGATACTAAAGCCTCCGCCTCTTGGCAGCCACTCTATAGCCGTGCCATAAAGCTCGATAAAAGGCATTATCATCATATGGCTGATAAGGTAGATGGTATGCCGTTTTTTAAGCCACTTGCCTATGCCAAACTCCATTGTCATCAGTCCAAACCATATGCAAACCAAAGCGAAAAACCCAAGCATCCGCCAATCAATCAAAATACTCATGCCCATTTGGGCTAAAATTAAAAACGCCCCAATAAAACGCAGCTCTTTTAACTTTACCAAGCCACGTTGCACAGGGCGATATGGGCGAAACTTAGAATCTTCTTCAAAATCTTTATGCTCATCTGCTATACGCATAAGCATAAACCAAAAGGTTGTAGACAAAATAGCCACAACAACCTGCAACACTCCAATATCCGAAAAACTAGCATAAGGGTTATAAAGGTGTAGAGAAAAGCTGATGGAGCTAAAGCCAAACATAGCCATTAAAGGCAAATAGCCCGCTAGGGGGAAGCGCTCTTTTTGATATTGCCACCATCTACTCATCACTTTTCACCTCGCCTTTTTATGTATCAATCATAACATAAAAAGGCTGGTCTTGCAATTTTAAATTATTTTGTGATCTAACAGTTCATACTATCTATTTTGCCACCTCTATAGTGAATCTCGCTAAGTTTTCATTGCTTTTTGTGATGGTTTGATATATAATTTATATAGAAATGGAGAGGGATGAAAATGATTAATAAAGATATGCAAATAGAGTTGACTATAACCAGCGTAGGGGCTGAGGGGGCTGGCATCGGCCATTATGAGGGCTTTGTTGTGTTTGTTAAAACGGCACTGCCTGGGGATGAGGTGCTTGTTAAAATCCTAAAGGTTAAGAATAACTATGCTGAAGGTGAAGTGGTCGAGATTTTAAAGCCTTCTGAAAATAGGGTAGAGGCTATTTGTGATGTGGCTGATGTTTGCGGGGGCTGCACGTGGCAGCATTTTAGCTATGAGGCACAGCTGATACATAAAAGGCAAATTGTGTATAATGCTTTGCAGCGTATTGGTAAAATAGACAACCCGCCTGTTTTTGATGTTGTGGGTATGGAGAGCCCTTTTAACTATAGGGGTAAGGGCACATTTTTTGGTGGTGCTGGTGCAAAAGGCCTTGAGCTTGGCATGTACAAAAGCAAAAGCAAAGAGCTGGTGAAGGTTAGCAACTGCCATCTGCAACCTAAAAAGCATGTGGAAATAATGTCTATTATAGAAAGCCATATAACATCACCATCTATTGCTGCTTTGATGGAGAGCGTAACCATACGCCATAGCTTTGCTTTTGAAGATATTATGGTGATTATTGCTATAGATGCAAGAAAAATGCCGAATGAGGCTGTGTTGCTTGAAAAACTTGCCCTTGCGGGGGTTACCACGGTTTTGTTGAAGAGCAAGAGCGAGCTTAAAATTTTGGCGGGTGAGGGGTATATAAGGGAAAAGATAGGTCATATAACCTATAAGCTATCGGCTTCTTCTTTCTTTCAAGTTAACCCTGCCCAGGCAAAGGTTTTGTACGATATAGCTTTAGAGCAAGCTGGCCTTGACGGGTCGCAAACGGTGCTTGATGCCCACGTTGGGGTGGGGGGCATTGCTCTTTATGCCGCTAAACATGCTAAGAAGGTTGTAGGTGTAGATATTGTGGAATCAGCCATAGAAGACGCTAAAGCCAATGCGGAGCTAAATGGCCTTGATGCTAAAACCCGCTTTATCCGCAATCAAGCAGAGACGGCTATACCCAACTTAATAAACGAGGGCTTGAGGCCTGATGTGGTGTTTTTAGACCCGCCACGCAAAGGTTGCGGTGATGCTTTGATTAAGAGCTTGGCGGATAACAAAGCTGTGAAGAAAATCGTATATATTTCATGCGACCCAGCCACCTTGGCTCGTGATGTGGAGAAGCTCGTGGCGGGGGGCTTTGCCCTCAAAGAGGCACGGCCTGTTGATATGTTCCCTATGACTAGCAAGATTGAGGTTTCGTGTCTTTTGGAGAGGTGGAACGATTAAAAAATATTACTTGCATAGTTGTGAAGGTTTTGGTATAATAATAAAAAGAGCAATCGCAAAGCGGTTGGCTTAAAGAAGTGATTAAAAAATAACCGCTATCTTTGCCAAGGGGCGGTTATTTTCTTGCCGAAAATAAGTCCATCAGATCTATTATAAGTCTTATAGTTTTGATAACAACCGTTATCGTTCCAAAGATAATCATAATAATCTCAAAATTAGACATAGCAACACCTCCTTTCTTAGGAGGGATAGCCAACCGCCTTGCTTTTTGATTGCTCCGAGCATGATTATACCACACTATGCGACTTTTTTCAACAAAATTTTGGAATTAGGGAGCTTGACAAACTAGGTGCGAGCTGATAGAATGGATAAAGCTTTTAATTTTATACAAGAGGGGTTTTAGAAGTGGGATTACTTGATATATTAATTATTGTTTTTGCGGCGATTGTGGCCATTGCCGCTGGGCTTTATTTTTTAAACCGTTGGGCAAGCAAACGCTATAGCGTGCAGCAAGATATGGTAAGTAAGAACAAGATGCCAGCCAGCATTTATGTGATTGACAAAAAGCATGATAAGGCTGCCAACGTGCAGCTGCCAAAGATGGTGAGTGATAACTTGCCAAAGACGGCAAAGGTTATGAAGATGCACTTTATTAAAGCCAAGGTTGGCCCGCAGATTGTAACCCTTATGTGCGACAAGAACATATACGGCTTTTTAGAGCTTAGGAAGAGCTATAATGTAGAGCTTGCGGGCATAT
>WQVB01000139.1 GCA_009781815.1 Defluviitaleaceae bacterium | reverse complement strand
TCATTCCGATTTGACATTTTTAGGATACCTTCGATCGTCATTGCGGACTTGATCCGCAATCTCCCTTACTTGCAATTGCTTATTTTAAAGCGATAAGTATATTGAGATTGCGGATCAAGTCCGCAATGACGAAGACGACTTGTCTTTGAAGAGGCAAATCGGAATGACGTGAGTTGGGGATGACGACGTGATGGGACAATTTCAATATTTAATTTCACTACAAAAAATAACAACACCAAACCATCATAACATCTTGCAACAAAAAGCTATTGACTAGTTTGTTGCAAGATGTTATGATGGTTTTATGTTTCCACACTACATACCAAAAGGAGAAATTAAAATGAAAAAATTCAAAGCAATTTTAGGTCTTTTAGCCCTATCCTCCATCGTCTTTTTAACAGCCTGTGGCGGCAACGGTGATGATGATTATGATTATTACGACGACAACGGATATGGCAGCTATATCGACACAAGATACTTTACCATAGACCGTGTATATGTTGGTGATGACAACCTTCTAACAACAATGACCGACCTAAGCGACACACACTTTGCAGATGCTAGCCTAATGTTTGTAGGGCCTGAAGCTGGCGGTGCTGTAAATATATCTCTAGGCGGCAGCTCTCTATTAGCAAGCATCAACCCATCAAGAAGCCACCCAAGCTTTGCAGACGGAGCATGGCACCACCATTTATACGCATCCTCCACAACATCAGGCAGCCCTCGTGTAAATTTTAATGATGCCTTTTCATTTTTAGGCACATTGGGCAACGAAGTGCAGCTTGACGCTACCGACAGCACCCAAAGCAACTTCCAAAGGGGCAACCTACATTACATAGTAAACAGCGGAGAGTTTAGGCTGCGTATATATATTGACGGCATTAGGCATGACTTGATGTTTGTGTCATCATAAGCCAAGGGGTGCATAATGTTTTGGTATAATTGGCCCACCCTATTGCAAGTTATAGCTTTTGCCGTTATGGCAGGTCTTTTAGGCACAACCCTTGGCGGCGTCATAACCATTTTGTTGCCAAAGCTTAACCGCAGCCTTATAGGCGTCTTGTTCTCTTTTTCTGCTGCGGTTTTGATAGCCCTTGTTTTTGTAGACCTCCTCCCCCATGCCATAGGCCATGGCCACTATCATTTTGGTATAGATGACTACGGCAGACCTTATCAATATTGGTTTCAACATTCTGGCGCTGGTCTTTGGCTCACTGTCTTAGGCATCGCCATCGGCGTGGGCTTTATACTACTTTTAGATAAGTTTGATAAACACGGCCACGAGCATGTCCACGGCATCCTCCCTCATAATGAGCATTGCTCTCATAAAGATTTGGAGGTGCTAGGCATGAGCGAAAGAGATAGAAAGCGTATGTTTCGTGCAGCCTTCTCCATCGCTTTCGCCATCATCCTGCACGACTTCCCTAAGGGTTTTGCCATTGGTGCTTCAGGCTCCGCCATTGTGGCTTTAGCCATAGGCGTTGCCCACATCCCCGAAGGGATGACAATAGCAATACCCCTGAAAGCAACAGGGGCAAAATGGCACAAAATAATAGGCATTTGCTCTCTAGCTGGCCTTGCAACTCTTTTAGGTGCTGTCTCTGGCTACTTTTTAGGTGGGCTTGGCCCATATGTGTCTGGCATAATGTTTGCGGTGGCTGCAGGCTGCGTCATCGGGGTTGTTTTTAAAGAAATCATCCCCTTATCTACCCAGTATGTTAGCAATATAAAATGGAAAATGGCGGCCATTGTGCTGGGCATCGCCCTTGTGGTCATCCTTAACTATTATTTTCATGGATACACTCATATGTAGAGCGGGGGGGTTAGCAGTCATGTCTTGCAACAAATGTAATGGTGATGATATAGTCAAAAACGGCAAGCGGCGGGGCAAGCAATGCTACCTTTGCAAAGGCTGCAATGCCCAGTTTTTAGATGTAGATAACGCCACCCCTTGGGAGCACACCATGGCCATCTTAATGTATTGCAAAGGGATGACCCTGCGAGAAATCGCCGCAAAGCTGTGCTACCATTACTCGGTCATATCTCGCTGGGTTAAAGATTTTGCAAAAAAATACGAAAACAACCCAACAACAATAGAAGAGCTTACAAAACAGCTTGAAGCTCACCTAAGTGGTGAATTTTTATGCAAATGTGGCTCTCACAAAATCTACCTTGAAAGCCTGCCAAACAATATATCAATACCATCTATCCTTGAAAAATCCATAAAATTATAATCACCTATAGCCATACCATTCCCCACCTCGTCATCCCACTTCCCTGCCGTCATCCTGAGCTTGACTCAGGATCTATGTATGATAGTGCATACCCAGCTAGGTCTGTCCTTCTCCAATTAGATCCCGTGTCAAGCACGGGATGACAGTAGGGGGGCGGGATGACGACTTAGAAAAGTCTATTGCAGATTAGCCAATTATATCAAAACACACCTTTACAAAGGAGTTGATTTTGTATGAAAAGAGTTGTTTTTCTCATAATCCTAATGATTTCTGCCCTTATTTTAGCTGGATGCGGCAAAAATAATGAAAACCCAACCAGCATACAAATACAAACAACTCCCATCCTAGGTCAATATCTCGAAGATATCTTATATGATAATTCTGAAAACTCTTTAGATACGGCTTTTAATTTTATAGAAAATTGGCATCTTATCCCTTATGATTATAAAGTCGAAATAGTTTATAATACATCTATAGTAATCGGTGAAGGTTATGGGCAACACTTTTTAGATGCTATCAAAGAGGGAAATGTGCATGCTGTAGAAGAAATCATGCAAAAAATAGCGGCAGCTTTTCACCAAAATATAATGGTAGGTACGCTAGATGAATATAGAATATCCTATATCTCTTTTGATTATCTTTTGCATCAATGGCCTCCACAATTTTTCGCTTTTGCCCTTCCAGATTTTTTTGAAAGCGTAAGGGATTATGAGCATTTAATAATAGATTTAAGAGGGACAAGAGGTAGCATTTATAATTTCTTTGATTTTTTTAGACTTGTTATAAGGCCGAATATAAGATATTTAGAGGAACAAGATAGAATATCTACTGGTATGTATTTTTTCACAAACAATGTAGATGCAGGTGCAAGGTTTTATAGCCCTATAACTAACTTTTCGAGAGTATTTGTTGAAAACAATGAACATATGCTAACATCTTTCAATATCCCTTATCTCAATAAAGAACATGCTCTTAGCTTTAACTATGTGGCAAGAGATGTTGCAGTATTTTTGCCTTTCTATATGTTGCCACCAGATAGACCCTTCAAAGGTCAAATATGGATTTTGATTGACAGCTACGCAGGGGCTGGTGCACAAACAGCCGCATGGATATCTCAAGCCTCTGGCTTTGCTTATCTAGTAGGGGAGGCCTTTAGCTTTGACATCGAAGCCCTTAGAATACAAGAATTAGAGCATGGAGACTTTCATATAACGGATGTTTACGGGCATGCTTTGGATAAAATCACCCCCGACCACCCTAATCGCCCCAATATGGATGCCTTACAAACCGCTTTAGACATAATCCTAAATCAATAAACCAAAACCACCCACCTTATTTGCATGGCGGGTGGTTTTTTATGAAAGCCTCTCTACACTAGCCCCTAGGGCGTTTAACTTCTCGTTTATCTCTGTTGTGCCTTTGGCTGCAAGGATGGTTAAAATCAAATCATCGTTAAAACTTTTTCACAAAAAACTTAACTTTTTTTCATCTAATATATTGACTTTCCATAATATTCATGCTAAAATTATTGAGGAAGTGCTTCGCAAGGAAGT
>WQVB01000138.1 GCA_009781815.1 Defluviitaleaceae bacterium | reverse complement strand
TAAAATAAGCAATTGCAAGTAAGGGAGATTGCGGATCCGTAGGTTGAGCTTGGTTTTAAGCGAAACAAGTCCGCAATGACGATCGAAGGTATCCTAAAAATGTCAAATCGGAATGACGTGAGCTCAGGATGACGACACTTGGGATCGTTTCGCTACAGCCTGATGACGAAGTATAAAGTGCTATGGACTGTCATCCTGAACCCTTGGCAAGGCTTGATTTATGATCCCCTCCCTCCCTGAATTATACCGACTAGGAAGGGGATTGCGGATCAAGTCTCACCCGAAGAGCAGGGCTCGACCGAGGGTCCGCAATGACACTTGGGAGTAGTCAACACTATTGTTTACCCCACCACAAAAAACACTTGACATTATAATATTTACATGATACAATACTTTTGCAATTAAAAATATTTTTTATTAGTAGGAGAGATAACATGAAGAAGAATTTAAAAACACTTTGTAAAGTTGCCATTTTAGGCTCTATTTTAACATTTGCTTTAGCCGCTTGTGGCGGTAGCGACAACGGCAACGGGGATGAGTACCCACCAGCAACAAACGGAAGCGATGTAGAGCCACCAGCAGGGCAAGTATTTTATGCAGGCAGCCACACCGCAACAGAAGCGGGCGTCTGGGGCTTTATCACAGTTACTTTGAACACAACCGAAACCGAAATCACCAGCGTTGACATCCACCATCAAGAAACTGGCTTGTATGTTGATGGTGCTTTTGTAGCCATCCAAAACGCTATTTTAGAAACTCAAGACCCAAGAGTGGTTGATGCTGTTGCGGGTGCAACGGCCAGCACCTTGCCGCTTTTAACTGCCGCAGAGCAAGCCTTTTTATACGCACAAGGTGTACCTATTACGGAGGCATCCCCATTTATACCTGGCACATATGCAGGTATTGTGAGAGACTATGTAGGCGGCATTGGCGAGGGTGAAACGGTTATACTCGTAACTTTTAACGAAACCGATATAACAGCCATCGAAATCGTTAGCCATATGTACACAGGAGAAACCCTTACGGCTGAGGATGAAGCTGCCCTTATCGCCGCTGCTATGGCTTGGCAAGATATGCCCGCTATTGAAGGGGCAGAAGATATGATTGCAAACTTTACAGCTGCTTTAGATTGGGCTACTATCATCGCCTCTACACCAACAACCATCACAATGGTTGAAGCTCCAGCTGGCGTAGACGCAGGCGACCTTGCAACTGGCGTATATGTATACATAGCAGAAGGTAGAAACGACTATATAGTCATTATCATGGGTGTTTTAGACGGGGCTATCTTTAGAACTGCCTTGCACCATAGAGAGACAGCTGCTTTTGTGAACACAGCCTTCCCTCAGGTGCTTGAGGCGGTTGTAACTGGTCAAACTGCTCAAGTAGACACTATTGCTGGTGCAACTTTCTCTACTGGCCTTGTTATAGATGGTCTTCAAGAGCTTGTTGAGCAAGCTGGTAACTAATTAAACTGATAAACTAAACAAAAACAACAAGCATCAATTTGATGCTTGTTGTTTTTGTTTGTTGATTTTAGATAAGAGCCTTAATGCATAGCTTGATATGGTTTGCTAAAAATATATTCATAAATAATCAAAGCGTCTCTAATATGATAAGAACGCTCGATGGGGAATGGAGCGCCTATGGTAACTAATAAATAGCTAATGCTATTTTCCTCATCATAAGCAATGCTGGCAAGAGCTCTTCCAGCGCCGTAGGTAAAGCCTGTTCGTCCACCTCGTAAATGACTAATATCTAGCCCAAGGCGATTAGCTGTGCTATGAAGCGTGCTTTCAACTGTTAATCTGCCATTGCTTAAAGTGTAAGTTCTAGCCTCAAAAATCTCTTGAAAGATTGGATTATTCATCGCATACTGCAATAAAATAGCCATTTCTCTAGCCGTTGACCCTTTTCCTGGTTCGTCTAAACCCGTCGTATTTCTAAAAGTTGTACTTGATAGCCCTAGCTCTAAAGCTCGCATATTCATTTGATTAACAAAAGCATCTTCATTACCAGCAAAAACAATGGCTAAAGCTCTTGAAGATTCAGCTCCCGAAGCTAGAAAGGTTGCGAAAAGTAAATCTCTAATCGTTACAACTTCACCAACTCTTAAGCCAGCCATGGAGGCATTAGCCTGGATAAAACCATATAGCATAGCCTCGGTAATTATAACTTTCTCATCTAAGTCATCTGCCATTTCAATCGCTAATAATGTTGTCATAATTTTAGTTAAGCTAGCTATTGGGGTAAATTCATCAGGATTAAGATAACGTAGCACCTGATTATTATCTAAATTCATAACAATAAAGTTTCTGCTTTGAACATCAAGAGTATGTACTTCAAGGGCTGGAGGCTCACTTAACGTTGGGCTTATTTCTGCATGTACTTCCTCCTCATATCTAGATTCTAAACCGAAGAAGTATTCCATGGTTAGCCAGTTACCGTTATCAAATAACTGAGTAGCAAGCTCAACTCCTACAAATCTTAAATGCCATGGTTCATAGATGAAACCAGTCTCGTGTTTTTTGCCATAAGGATACCTGATAATTCAGCCATATAAATGGGCGTTGGAATTAATCCATCTACCCTCTGGAGTATTGGCGAAATAAGCCGTGATGCTATTTAAGTCAATTGCTAGTCCTGTTTGATGTTCTGAATGACCTGGTCTTGCCGAGAAACCTTCAGCCGTAGCTCGCCCATACCTTGCAACATTATTGCTAAAAAGGCGTGTTTGTAAGTTATAATCTCTAAAGCCACTTTGAATCCAAATATTTAACCCTAATACCGCAGCATCAGCTTGCATGCGTCTCCAAGCAGCATAAGCTTCACGATCAATACCTCTTGGATGTGATTCACCAGTAATCGGGATTTGTGGATTGGGCGGTTGCCACTTACTTGCTAAAGGCCAAGTTTTATTAACAATTAAATGACCATCAACAAAATATGCTCCATTATAGTGTATTATGTCAAAGCCACGGGGAGTGGTTTCAATAAAACCACTGGTTCTAGTGATTATAGCAGTTATAACCATATTATGCCCTTCAAAGAAACCATCTAGAAAATATTCTAAGTATTCTTGAGGAACGTAAGATTGAGTAACAAAATCCATAACTATACGATCCAGTTCATTTTGATCATTGATTTCTGACCTTCCAGCATGCATCCCTAAAGCAAAACCTTGTAGATGATAATGTATCCAATTATCTCTATCAATGGTTGGGGAATCACTAGTCAGATTTAGATTTGTTTGAATATTTACCACTCTAGTGTCATTTATCCACTCTACACCAAAACCTAATTGCTCAAACAAACCACGATTCATAACATAAACACGATCACCTTGAATAACTACTGGGCCAGTTTCTACGCCTTGACCGTTTAAAGCAGACATACTACTAACTACTTGGCCTTCACCAGCAATTACTAAAGACATTGTTAGTCTCTGACCATCATGAGTAGTTGCTTCTACAATACTTCCTTTGCCTCGATCGGTCGCATCAAATGGAATCCAATTAACTGTCCCACCTGTTGCCTCAAAGGCAGCCCGTAGCCCTAAAAATGTATGATCATTATAAACCATCATTTCTGTTCCTGGCCATTGCGATAAATCAATAATTTCACTATTGACCGCAAACCTCATGTCCGTTGGTTGCAACAGACCTTCAACCTGAAAGCCCCCTAGTGAAGCAACATTTTGAGCTTGAGCCACTTCTTTGTTGCTTTTTGCCATAGCTGGAAGCATTGTAAAAGCCATAAGCAATATGCCTGCTTGTTTGAGTTTTCTAATTTTCATTTTAAATCCCCCTGAAGTACAATTTTTAATTTGTTAATATTTTAGCACGGGGGGGGGG
>WQVB01000137.1 GCA_009781815.1 Defluviitaleaceae bacterium | reverse complement strand
GGTGGAACACGGTGGCTGTGGTTACCGACGGCACAGCTGTGCTTGGCTTGGGCGATATAGGGCCAGAGGCTGGCATGCCTGTTATGGAGGGCAAATGTGCTTTATTTAAGGCTTTTGGCGATGTAGACGCTATACCTCTTTGCATTAAAAGTAAAGATTCTGAAGAGATAGCCCGCACAATAGCGTTGCTTTCAGGCTCTTTTGGCGGCATCAACCTTGAAGATATTGCGGCCCCTAGGTGTTTTGAAATAGAAGCTCGATTAAAAGAGCTTTGTGATATACCAATTTTTCATGATGACCAGCACGGCACGGCCATTGTAACCCTTGCTGGCCTTACAAATGCAATGAAGCTGGCTGGTAAAGATAAGAAAACCGTTAAAATCTTAATATCAGGTGCAGGGGCGGCAGGTTGTGCCATTGCGGAGATTTTGCTTGCTGACGGCTATGAAGACATCACCCTCACAAACTCATCAGGCATTGTAAGCCGTGATGACAAGCATGATGGCCAAAGGCTAAACGACCTTGCACAAAAAACCAACAAACGCAACATCAAAGGCGGTCTTGCCGAAGCTATCGTTGGTATGGATGTGTTTATCGGCGTTTCTGCTGGGGGCATTTTAAAGGCTGAGATGGTAAAGCAAATGGCAGATAAAGCCATCGTTTTTGCTTGTGCTAACCCAACCCCAGAGATTATGCCTGACTTGGCAAAAGAGGCTGGGGCTTATATAGTTGCAACAGGCCGTAGTGATTTTGCAAACCAAATAAACAATGTAGCTGCCTTCCCTGGCGTGTTTAGAGGGGCTTTAGACGCCCGAGCGAAAGACATAACACAAGAGATGAACGTGGCTGCGGCTTACGCTATCTCTAGCCTGCTTAAAGATGAGGAGCTTACGCCAGAGTATATAGTGCCTTCTGCTTTTGATATGAGGGTGCCTAAAGCGGTTGCCGAGGCAGTTAAGAAGGCTTGGAAAAAATAAACAATAGATTATTTTTACAATAAAAAGGCGTGTTGACAAGCCGCCTTTTTTATGATACACTTACCGTGTATGCATAAGTCAATAAATTATGAGGTTTACAAGCTTTATGAAAGAAGAAAGCATAGCTATCAAAAGAAGAGCAAAAAAGAAGATATATTTTAGAATAATCATCATACTTTTTCTTTTCTTTTTGGCATGTTTTATCATCATGTTTTCTCCATTGTTTAGAATATCTCAAATAGAAATATTAGGCAATATCAATATAACTAGGGAAGATGTTTTAGAGGCTTCATCTCTCACCACTGGCTCAAATATTTTCGCTTTTAACGCAAGGCATGCGGTAGGCAACATTACCTCTTTGCCCTACGTTTACGCCGCCAGCATCGAGAGAGACCTGCCAGACAATATAATCATACGCATACACGAAAGAGAAGCTGTTGCAAACATACGCATTTTAGATACATCTACATATTTGCTAATAGACAAGGTTGGGGTGGTTTTAGAGGCTAATCAAAGGCCAATAGGCTCTCTACCTACCATAATAGGCTTGGATGTTGATGTTTTTTCTATTGGAGATGCTCTGCAAGCTGACAACCCAGCAACTTTTGACAATATTTTAGAGTTGTCTTCGTTTTTTGCTTTGTATAGGTTTTTCCCTGATGTTGTTAATTTTGCAAACCAGCGAGATATTGTAATTAATTATAGTAATTTTGAAATCGCCTTTGGCAATATGGAAGATGCACAAAGAAAAGTGCGATATCTAAGCGGCATTGTGCAAGCTCAGCCCTTAGATAGAGGCTTTATAGATATGAGAGATTTAGAAACTCACCCGAGGATTAGATTTTCAAATTGAATAGATTTTCAAATTTAGGAGGAATCAACTATGTCTGTTGATATAAAGAAGGGGCTTTTTAATAAGCAAGCTGTTATAAGGGTTGTGGGAGTTGGCGGCGGAGGCAACAACGCCGTTGATAGGATGATAGACGAAGGCATCGAAGGTGTAGAGTTTATCGCCGTTAACACCGATGCCCAGGTGCTTCAACGCTCTAAGGCGGATGTTCGCATCCAACTAGGGGAGAAGCTAACAGCTGGCCTTGGTGCTGGCGGCAAGCCTGAGATAGGGGCAAAAGCCGCAGAAGAAAGCAAAGACGAGATAATGGCGGCTATCGCTGGCTCTGACATGCTTTTCATCACCGCTGGCATGGGCGGCGGCACAGGTACTGGGGCAGCCCCCGTTATAGCTGAGCTTGCAAAAGCCGCAGGTATATTAACAGTAGGCGTTGTAACAAAACCTTTCCACTTTGAGCTTGATGAACGTATGCAAAAGGCCATAAAAGGCATTGAAGAGCTTTCAAAGCATGTAGATACCTCGCTCATAATCCCTAACGAAAAACTGTTAAAGATTATGGACGAAAACGCCAGCTTTAGAAAAGCCCTTAAAAAAGCAGATGAGGTTTTAACCCAAGGCGTGCAAGGTATTTCTGACCTTATTTTAAACCCTGGCGACATTAACCTTGATTTTGCTGACGTAAAAACGGTTATGGAGAACAAAGGCGTTGCCCATATAGGTATTGGTCGTGCTAGCGGCAAAAGCAAGAGCATTGAAGCTGCTGACATCGCCATCAACAGCCCGCTTTTAGAGACTTCTGTTCAAGGGGCAAGCGACATCCTCCTTATTATTGCAGGTGATGAAGATTTAGGCATGAACGACGTAGCATCTGCTATGGAGCATGTAAAATCCTACATAGGCTCTGACAAGGGCGTCAATGTTATCATGGGTACTTCTATTAATGACGACTTAAAAGACGAAATGGTTATCACCATTGTGGCGACAGGCATTGCGTCTGAAAATAAAGGTTCAAGCCAAAAGGCAAAAGAGGGTGCAGCCCATAAAATGCCAGAGAGGCCAAGTTTTGACAAGCCCTTAGCCCCATCTGTAGACCCTTCTGATGAAACAGCATACGAAAGAAGAGAAGAAGGGGATGATGATGACCAGCAAATAACCCTTCCAATCTTCCTTAAAAACCCTAGAAACAGAAACTAGCAAGCCTATGCAATGTCTCCTTCCCTAATCATTTCGGATAGAAAAGGGGATTGCAGATCAAGCTTTGCTAAGGCTCTAAGCCCTACCCTCACGTCATCCTGAGCTTGACTCAGGATCTAATTGGAGAAGGGCAGTCCTTATTGGGCATGCACTATCCCGCATAGATCCTGAGTCAAGCTCAGGATGACGCTCTAGGAGTTAATTCCGCAACAAATCTAATGACGAATGAGAGGCATCTAGTCTGTAATCTGATTTAAAATATTTTCATCCACCCACGACTCACCAATGCTATTGGTTGTTGTGGGTGTCGTTGTGTTTATAAGGTTTGCAGGGGTGATGGGCGTGGTAACCTGCTCTGCGTAGTCTTCTACGGGCTGCCTATCATCAAAAAAAGACAAAAAATTCTGCGTCCAAGCTCCAACGCCGCCTTCTTCGGTTATCATGTCGAAAGACAGGTTGCTCTCTACCCAGGCAGATACATCATTGGTAAAGGGGCTGTCGATTAAGTTAAAGAGCATAAAAACGGCCAAAAAAACCCCGCAAATTATGCCTTGTATGGCTAGCTTTTCCCTTAAGCCTCTTTGTCGCTTGGGGGTGCTTGCAGCCTCACTTTGACCTCGATAATCAAAACCCTCTTCTTTTGGTTTATAATATCTCAACCTAGCTTCAGACCTCTCAGGCATCTGCAAAGGGTCAGGCTTTAGCAAATCATATTTAGGCTCATCAATATTCATGAAAAATCCTCCTCTTAAACAAGCTGTATAATACAACCTATTCAAAAGGAGGGCGAAAAATTACAAGATGTTCGTCATCCCGTGTCAATCACGGTACACGTCATTCTATTTTGTTG
>WQVB01000136.1 GCA_009781815.1 Defluviitaleaceae bacterium | reverse complement strand
TGTTTGGAGGTTGATTTTTATTTTATTTAAAAGATTGGGCGAGATGACATGTGGGCATAGGTGGATGTTTGTTTGTGCTATGCTTTTTGCCAGCTTGTCAGCCCTTACGAATTTATCTATACCGTTGATATTGCGTATTGTTATTGACAATGTGCTTGATGATATGCCCTTGCAGCAGGGCAACTTTATGGTTATGTGGCTTGTTGACCTTTTTGGTGGGGTTGAGGGTTTTAGAAATAATATTTGGCTGGCTGCTGCTGCTCATTTGGTGCTAGCTGGCATTATTTCTATTGCTATTTTTGGCAGGCAGAGGTCTATTTCAAATTTTGGCGAGAGAACCGCTAAGAGGATGAAAGATAGGCTTTACAATCACATACAAAGTTTGCCATACAGCTACCATACCCATGCCAAAACAGGCGACCTTATACAACGCTGCACGTCAGATGTGGAGACGACCCGTCGCTTTTTGCAGGTGCATACCATAGAGGTAGCAAGGGCGATTTTCTTTACTACTTTTGCATTACTTATAATGTTTAACATTAACGTGGGGCTAACTTTAGTTTCGTTGGCTTTTTTGCCTGTTATTTTTGTGTTTTCATATGTGTTTTTTAAGCATGTGCGTCGAGTGTTTAAAATGGCGGATGAAAAAGAGGGCGAGCTTACCACGGTGCTGCAAGAATCCGTGTCTGGCATACGTGTTGTGCGGGCTTTTGGGCGGGGGCGTTTTGAGGCTCAAAAATTTGTAAAAGAGAACGATGAGTTTAAGGATTTAAACTTTAAGCAGATGAAGTATCTGTCTTGGTATTGGTCTTTGTCAGATTTGCTTTGCTTTTTGCAAATCGCCACGGTGTTTGTGGTGGGCATTGTCTTCACATATAACGGCACCCTAACCACGGGTGAGCTGGTGCTTTTTAACACCAACATCGCCTTTATGATATGGCCCATACGCCAGCTTGGCCGTACATTGTCTGAGCTAGGCAAGATGCAGGTGTCTTTAGAGCGTGTTTATGAGGTGCTTGACACACCTGCCGAAGAAGACACACCAGGGGCAACACCTCACGATTTGGGTGGGGATATTGTATTTAAGAATGTTGATTTTATCTACCCCGACGAAACATCAGGTCGAAAGATATTTGACGATATATCTTTTGAGATAAAAAAGGGCGAGACTATCGCTATTTTAGGAGGCACGGGTAGTGGCAAATCTACCCTTATGCACACCTTATTGCGTCTTTATGATTATACGGGGGGCAGCATCACCATAAATGGTAAAGAGTTGCGAGATATTTCTAAAGAGCATTTGCGGGAGAATATCGGCATGGTGCTACAGGAGAGCTTTTTGTATTCCAAAACCATTATGGCGAATTTGCAAATGGCAAAAGATGACGTATCTGAAAGTGATGTGTATGATGCCACAAAAACTGCAAAGGCACACGGCTTTATACAAGGCTTTGAAAAGGGCTATGATACAGTTGTAGGTGAAAAGGGCGTTACCCTTTCTGGCGGGCAAAAGCAGCGTGTGGCTATTGCTCGCACGTTAATCAAAGACAGTCAGATCCTTATTTTTGATGATAGCTTATCGGCTGTAGATGCTGAAACAGACGCCCAAATACGTGAGGCTCTTTCCAAGAGGGATGATGGCATAACCACCTTTATCATCTCAGGCCGTATTACAACGCTGATGAATGCTGACCGTATCTTTGTTATAGAAGAGGGCAAGCTTGCGGATATTGGCACCCACGCTGAGCTTTTAGGTAGAGAAGGGCTTTATAAGCGTATTTGGGATATACAATCTATGAGAGAGCTAGAAATGTAGGGAGAATGACCATGCAATCATATCAAGTTGTTTTTGCTAAGTGGAGCGATGGATATTATTATCCAGGCACTATATGGGAGGTTTTTTCGGATAGTGCTAGAGTGGACTTTTTTGATGGGGACTCTGAAAAAATAGCTTTAGACCACATTATAAGCTTGGAAGAAGGCTTTGATATTTTGGAATTGCAAGCGAATTATAAGCACAAAGGGATGTTTTTTAAAGTCAAACTTAAAAGTCGTGAGCCTTTAAGGGTAAAGTATTATATGGATGGAGAGATGGAGACGGTAGAGCTTGTGCAACTGCGAGGGTTGAAAGAGGGCGAGAGGGGCAAGGGGTTTTTTGGGCATAGGAGGAAATAGGGAGTGAGGGGGTCGGATTGCCCCTTCTACCTAAGTCGTCATCCTGAGCTTGACTCAGGATCTATGTATGATAGTGCATACCCAACTAGGGCTGCCCTTCTCCAGTTAGATCCTGAGTCAAGCTCAGGATGACGGTAGGGGATTATTTCTGCACGGGTATAATGACAAATTAAAACTTCCTCGCTGTCATCCTGAACTTGATTCAGGATCTCACTATGCTGATTGTTGTAATGGTAGTAATTATTAAGGAGTGAAGATTTGGAACATTTTGAAGAACAAGATTATGATAAGGGCTTTGACCCTAAAACTTGGAAGAAGATATTACAATTTTGTGCTGCATATAAAAAGCTGTTTGTGCTCCTATTTGTTTTTGCAGGGGGGCTTGCTGTTGTCGGGGCAATGTTCCCCATCCTAGTGGGCTATGCTGTGGAGAATTTTGTAGAAGCAAGAACCCTTGAGGGCTTGCCTATATTCATAGGCTTATTTGCCCTTGCCATTGTGCTGCAGTCGTTTTTTGTGTTTGCTTTTATATACGTAGCAGGCAAGATAGAGACAAATGTGGCAACAGACGTGAGGGAGAAGAGCTTTCACCACCTACAACGCTTGTCTTTTTCATATTTTGACAACACCCCAACAGGGTGGATAATGGCACGCTTAACATCCGACACTATGAGCATAGGCCACATAATATCTTGGGGGGCTGTGGATGTTATACACGGCATCATCCTCATTATTGTTTGTTTTTCGTTTATGTTTGTTATCCATACCCAGCTGGCCTTCATTATGCTTGCTATTATGCCTGTGTTGATTGTTGTGTCTATATATTTTCAACGCAAAATTTTAAAGGCACATAGAGAGAGCCGCAAGGTAAACTCAAAAATAACTGGAGCTTATAACGAAGGCATCACAGGGGCAAAGACGACGAAGACCTTAACAAGGGAAGAACGAAACTTTGGCGAGTTTGAGAGCTTAACAGGGCAGATGCGTCGTGCAAGCATACGAGCGGCTACATTTTCTGGCTTATACTTTCCTATTATTTTGGCAATATCTGCCTTAGGCATTGCTTTTATAATTGGATATGGTGGAGGAGCTATTCTCGGTGGCACTATGACATTAAGCACCCTTGTCATTTTTGTGGCTTATGTAAACCAAATTGAAGAGCCTATAAGCCAAATCGCAAGGGTTTTGTCTGAAATGCAAAAGGCCCAAGCCTCGGCAGAGCGTACAATATCTCTTTTAGAAAGCACGCCAGACATTGTTGACCGTGATGATGTTATAGAAAAATATGGTGATTTTGAAAACCCCAAGCCAGAAACGTGGAAGAAAATTGAAGGAAACATTAATTTTAAGGATGTAAGCTTTACCTACAAAACGGGGGAGCGTGTGCTTGAAAGCTTTAACCTTAACGTGAGAGCTGGCGAAAAAATAGCCCTCGTTGGGGAGACGGGCAGCGGTAAATCTACCATTACCAACCTTTTGTGCAGGTTTTATGAGCCTACCAAAGGCGAGATTTTAATAGATGGCATGGACTATAGGGAGCACCCGCAAATATGGCTACAGTCTAACTTGGGCTATGTTTTGCAAACCCCTCATCTATTTTCAGGCAGTATTGAAGAAAATATACGCTATGGCAACCTAGACGCCACCAAGCAAGATATTGAAGAGGCGGCTAAAATTGTAGGTGCTTATGACTTTATCACCAAAATGGAAGATGGCTTTAAAACCGACGTGGGGGAGGGGGGCAACCGCCT
>WQVB01000135.1 GCA_009781815.1 Defluviitaleaceae bacterium | reverse complement strand
TCGTCATTGCGGACTTGTTTCGCCTAAAACCAGGCTCAACCTATGGATCCGCAATCTCTAAGTACGCAATCGTTACCCTTTGGCAATCAGCACAGTGAGATTGCGGATCAAGTCCGCAATGACGTAATTTTAAAAACCGAGGTTTAATTTATGAAAAGTATCGCCAAAACCCATATTGGTAATGTGCGTAAAGAAAACCAAGACATTATATTTCAAAGCCTCGAGGGCGTCTCTAGCCTGCCTAACCTGTTTATTGTTGCAGATGGCATGGGGGGCATAGTGCTGGAGAGGTAGCGAGCAAATGGGCCCTAGAGGCTTTTCTTTCGTTTCTTCAAGATGATAGCAATGCTTATTTGGCTGAAAATCAACCAGACTTCTTGTCAAAGGCTTTAGGCTACGCTAATGCTCAGGTGCATGAAAAATCTCTTTCAGACGCAGAGCATGCAGGCATGGGTACAACATTTACTGCTGCTACAATTTTAGATGAGCAGCTCCATTATGCCAATGTGGGGGATAGCCGCATATACCTTGCCACAAAAAAAGATGGCATAACCCAGCTAACAAGAGACCATAGCAATCAAACGGAAGATTTGCTTGAAAAAGGTGTTATAACCGAAAAAGAAGCCGCAAGCTACCCAGACACCCTTTTAAATAGAGCCATTGGCACAGACAGCTATGTTGATGTTGACAAAGCCTCCGCCTCTTTAAAAGGCATTGAGTATATCTTAATATGTAGCGATGGCTTAACAAATATGCTTTCTAATCAAGAGATTTTAAATACAATGCAGCTTGAAAATAGTTTAGAAGATATAGCAGAGCAGCTAGTTAAAAAAGCTTTAGAATATGGCGGTTATGATAATATCTCCCTAATTATAATAGATTTGACGAAAGGTTGTGAGGTGTAGAATGATTTTAGAAGTTGGAGCTATAATTTCAAATAAATATCAAATTTTAGAGCAGATAGGCTCTGGAGGCATGTCTCACGTTTATCGTGCTTTAGACACCAACCTTGGCAGAGAGGTTACCTTTAAGGTACTTAAAAAAGAATATGTTAACAATGCTGGGTTTTTAGCCCGTTTTGACAGCGAGGCCCGCTCCATTGCACGTTTAAACCACCCAAATATTGTTAATGTGTATGATGTAGGCAATGAAGACGAAATAAAATATATTGTAATGGAATATATAAAAGGCAAAACTTTAAAGGAGCTTATTCAAGACAAAGCCCCTTTTAGCAATGAGACCATGCTTGGTGTGGCAGAGCAAATCACATCCGCCCTTATCCACGCTCACGAAAACAACATAGTGCATAAAGATATAAAGCCACAAAACATTTTGGTAACCCCTAACGGCACGGCAAAGCTGGCTGATTTTGGCATATCTGATGATGTCAACTCTCGTGAAGTTATCGAGGCTGGCTCTACCATGGGGTCTGTTCACTATGTGTCGCCAGAGGCTGTGTATAACAACCCAGTGGATTTAAGGAGTGATTTATACTCCCTAGGCATAACAATGTTTGAGATGATGACGGGCACCCTTCCTTTTGATGCTGAAGATGCAGACACCATCCCCTCTATGCATGCTGAAGCCCCCTTCCCCAATGTTATAAAACGCAACCCAGCCGTGTTGCCCCTAGTGCGTGAGATTATCTCAAAGCTGACACAAAAGCAACCTTCAAGGCGATATCAATCTGCCGTGGTGCTTTATAACGACATTCAGCGTGCTATTATGGAATGTGCAAAATATAAAGAGTTTTATAAAGAAACAAAATCTAAAGGCGAAGACAAAAAGGCAGATGCAAAAACCCCTCCTTTAAGGTCAACAAGGCAGCCTAACCCTCAAAACAAGCGTAAAGAGCAGCTTCAAGTTGCAGCGGGTATAGGTGCGGCTATTGTTGTTATCGTCCTTTTGATTATAGGCATAGTGCATATTGTAGGGCTTTTTAGCCGTGGTGATGATAATGCATCAACCACCCCACCTTACCCTATGGTTGGCCGCCACATAAATGATATATACCCTCTTTTTGCCAACTTAGACCTTGAGCTTGAAAAAATTTGGCAGGCTGATGAAGATGTAGCTGAAGGGTATATTATAGAGTCTAATGTATATGCCCAAGGGTTTTTAGACCCAGGTACAGTTATAACTGTATTGATCAGCACTGGCTCTGCTTTAGGTGCAGAGGTTGCCGTGCCTGATATTACTGGCTTGACAATTGCACAAGCCACAACCGCCTTTGCTAATGTGGATTTATATTTAAACGCAGAGTCTTCCGAATTTCACAACAGCGTACCACAAAACCATATAATATCGCAAAACCCTATGCCAGGTGCGTCAATACCTGCAGGGTCTACCGTGTATATCACCTATAGCCTAGGCACACACCCTGATGCTGCAATGTCTACCGTGCCAAACCTTATAGGCCTGACCGAGACCCAAGCACGCTCTCAAATCCTCACCTCCAACCTAACTATAGGAGAGGTTACCACAGGAGAGAGTGCAACACACCCCCAAGGCACCGTTATCAGCCAAAGTGTAGCCTTTAACCAGCAACGCCACGCTGGCACAGCTATAGATTTTGTTGTATCTAGCGGCGTGGGGGCAACCACACCACCAAACGACCCTCAAACGCCACCTACAACCACACCGCCTACCGAAGAGCCGCCTGTTGAGCAAACGCCTGACCCTGAGCCACCTGTAGATGATACCAATGGTGATAATGATGAAGATGAAGAACCACCTGTAGATGATACTCCACCAGCACCAATCACACACAACCTATCTTTAACGCCTTTCATCTTCCCTGAAGAGACGGCAACTTTAACCCTTATGCGTCGCACGCCAGACGGGCTTTTAACCACCGAGCAAACACGCACAGCCACCGCTGCTGACCTGCCTTGGAATGTTACAGTTTCTGGCACAGGCTCGGTTGAGTTTGTCCTTTTGGTAAATGGAGTTGAAGCTGGCACCCAGACTGTCAATTTTGGAGATTAAAACAAAACATAACCTTACCAACCCACCCTGTCCTGTAGGGAAGGGATCCTTGGCTGACTTTGGAGCTTGTCTCCAAACAAAAGCTTATCCATTCCGCTATTATTCAGGTAGGATTATTATCATGCTTAAGATAAGCAACTGCGGAAGGGATGAATCCCTTCCCTACAAGTCTGCAATAGGCTTGCAGCGAAATGAACCCAAGTGTCGTCATCTCGAACCACCCCTAGTCGTCATCCCGAGCCACTCCTACCGTCATCCCGTGCTTGACACGGGATCTAATTAGAGAAGGGCAGGCTTAGTTGGGGTTGCACACTATCATACATAGATCCCGTGTCAAGCACGGGATGACGGTAATTGACGAGCTCACGTGAGGCTAATTTAAATTAGCCTCATTAGGATATAGAGTACCTTAATGATAAATTTCACTCATTGCACTCACAAAACTATTTAAACTGTTCACACCATCACTCACAAAACTCACTAACTTGGCGAGATAAACAAGGAGGCATATGATAAAAGGCAGGATTTTAAAAGGCGTCGGAGGCAACTATCACGTCTCTACAGCCAAAGGTATGCATATTTGCAAAGCCCGTGGCATTTTTCGTAAAGACGGCATAACCCCCCTTGTTGGCGATTTTGTCGAGGTCGACCAAGGCGTCATCCACACCATATTGCCAAGAAAAAGCGAGCTTGTGCGGCCAAAGGTTGCTAATGTTGACCAGGTGCTGGTTGTTTGTGCTATTTTACCTGCCGTTAACCTGCCTGTTTTAGATGCTTTTTTGATACTATGCGAAGAGCAAGGCGTAGACGCCGTTGTATGCCTTAACAAAATAGATATTGACGGTCATGGTCAAATTGATGATATATTACAACCCTACCAAATGGCAGGGTATAAGACCCTTGCCGTCTCGGCAAGCTCTGGTGCAGGCATTGATGCTTTGCACCAAGTGTTCAAAGGCAAAACCACCATTTTGGCAGGCGCGT
>WQVB01000134.1 GCA_009781815.1 Defluviitaleaceae bacterium | reverse complement strand
TGCTAGCTTTATGCTGCCTATAACCCCTGAAGAAGCACGGCTTTATAGCGAGGGGTTGTTTGACCCTTTTGAGGTCGTTCAAGCTGGCAGGCAATATTTGTTTAGAGCCTTTCCAGCTGGTTATGACCCATCCGCAGGCACTATATGGCTTTTGCGACCTCTTGTGGGCTATGATGCTTTGAGAGGCTTTAGGGCTGACGAGACTCTTAGGGGCGATAACCTAATATTTTATGTTGACCCAGCTGTACTAGATATAGAGGCGGCTATAGATGGTGTTGAACACGGCACATATATAGCCAGCCACGGCACAACCCCGCCAATCATCACCCTAGGGCATGATGTAACCCATGCAGCACAAGTTGTAGGCGAGAGTAGCCTTGTGGCCTTTGGGGATGATCGAGTGTTTACCCAAGGGGTGCTTTATGGCATCACCAGCACTGCCTCTCGCCTTTGGGGGCATGACTTTGTGCCGCCTGTGGAGGGGTTAAGTGATTTGCCAGCTATGGAGCATTATTTTTACGGCAGTGTGAGAATTGGCCCATCTACCCCACGCCTTATTCGTGGTGGCTTTTCAGATTTCATCCACATACAGATATATGTTGATGAGCTGCTGGTGGGGGACCCTTACCTAATACGAGATATTACCTTAGAGTTTACAAATGCGGTAGGTGCTACTGTTGTTAGAAACACCCTATATACCTTTAGGCTGCCCCTAACCCCTGAAGAGGCGGATATGTATGAGCTAGGCTTGTTTGACCCATTGGAGGGCATTATAGAGGGGGAGAGATACCTTTTTAGAGCCATGACTGCATATTATATACCATTCCCTCCTCAGGAGGAAGTGCTTTGGTATTTACGCTCCTTAACGGGTTATGATGGCTTTAGAGGGCATAATGTGGATGAAAGCCTTAGGGAGGATGATTTAGCCTTCTTTTTAAACCCCGCATCGTCAGATTTTGAAGCTCTTTTTGCTCAAATTCAACCTGATATGGATTTGGCTAGAGAAAACATTCATAGCGTAATGGTTATAGGCACTAAAGATATGTCTGCCATGCCTCGTTTTCAAAACCCCCAATCAGGCAGGTTGTTAGACAGCCCCATTGTAGATGGTGGCAGGTGGCTCACCTATGAGGATTATATCAACGCCAACCCTGTTGTGGTTATAACGGCACAAATGGCCAGCAGGCGAGGGTTAAGGGTGGGGGATACCCTAACCATCACCCTGCGGGATAACCCAAGACCAAGCTGGATAGACACACCAGGCACAGGCGGCCAGTGGGATTTAGGCATAGAAAACCGCTGGATGCCCCTGCCGCAAGGGTGGTGGGCCCTGACCGAGAGGGGTGAAGGCTGGCAAGATAGACCATCTCAAGAGCTGGAGCTTACCATTGTGGGTGTGTATTGGAACGCGCCTATAGGCATAGCCTCTCATAACTTTTTAGGCACGGAGGTTTATATACCCGCATCCCTCATGCCTGAGGGGTTTGGGTGGAGCGACTCTCCACTATTAACAAGTATGTATAGCTTTGTGTTAAACACCCCAAGAGATAGGCAGCTGTTTTTAGATACATACACGGAGCAGTTGCAAGCTCTAGGTTTTACCCCTAATTTTTTGCCTGATGGCTTTGATAACTTTATAATATCTGCCGCACCTATAAGAATGTCAACAACAGTTAACCTAATCATCTTTGTGCTAGCATCTGCTTTCATTTTTGTTTTGGTGATTTTCTTGCATCTTAAACAATATAACAAGGTACTTGTTATCTCTCGTGCTTTAGGCACGCCAGCAAAGCTTGTGCTAAAGCGTTTGTTTGGTGCAACGGCCTTGGTCTGGGTGGTTTTTGTTGTGGCGGGCTCTTTGGCGGCTTGGTTTTTTGCTATAAACCAAGCATCAAGCACCCTTGGCATTTTAGATGCCAACCAAGCCTCTATTGCTCCAAATATATTGTGGCTTATTGCTTTGGTTGCTGCCTTGTCTATTATATTGTTTGCAGGCTTGGCCTTGGCAGGCTATAGCAAGGCGGGCAAGCCTGTTTTAGAGCAGCTGCAAGGCACATCACAAAAGCCTAGAAAAATAAAGCGTAAAAAAACCGTAGAGGATGACTTTGTGCCTGCAAGCTTCGCATTAGGCAGCATCAATATCTTGCATAAAGAGCTTGCAACAACCAGCTCTGCCAAAACATCTGCTGGCTTTAGGCACATTTTAAGGCATATATGCCGCTCGCCTGTTAAAACTATCCTTTTAGCTGTGGCCGCCTTGTTTTCTGTGTTGTCTTTAGCTTGGTTTAACCACACTATAAACACCACAGAGCAAGAGGTTGACCGCCTGTGGAACACTACCATCGTTAGCGGCCAGCTTATACAAGATAGAGAAGAAGAAAGAAGGCTAACAGGCTGGGGAGAGGTGTTTAACCACGCCCCTATAACCCAGGCTACCCTAGACCTTTTTATGATGGCGGGTTTTGTGGAGGATATATACCTAGAAGCCTTATGGAAGTCTAGCTTTATACGCTCCGAAGAGGGCATGATGAGGCTGGCTTATTTAGACGACATTTCTCACTATAACACGGAGGTCATCATAGGCGTAAACAGCCTAGAAGGCTTTATAGAAGAAAACACCCGCACCCCTATGGATGACGCCATGGGCGTTTTAGGGCAAGATGTAGAGATAACCTTTGGCGAAGGCTTTAGCTATGAGAGTTTTGCTTTTGTAGAGGGAGAGGGCAGCACCATACCCGCTTTGGTTAGCCCTAGGTTTTTGCTGGAGCATGGCTATGAGGTTGGAGACTATCTGTGGGTAAGCTTCCCTCATGTGCCTACAAAAATTATAGGCGTGTTTGAAAATGGCTTAAACCGAGCTGTAGATAGATTTAGCCAGGGCTACCATGTTGTTATAATGCCTTTAGAGGCGTTGATATACCACGGCTTTTCTTACGGCGGCAACCCCCAAGGCATCACCTATATGACGGCACACTTTCAAATAAAGCCAGAAAAAAATAGAGAGTTAGAGACGCTGTTAGAGATGATGGAAACCCACCTTGCAATGAACAATCTAGGCTTTTTTGCCAATATACCTTTAGAGATAATGCTAAACGACCAAGAGCTGCGAGGTGCGGTAGATTCTTTAGAGCAAAACCTAAACCTGCTGCGGTTGCTTTACCCCGTTATCATAGCCACGGCGTTAATATTGGCTATGGGCTTGCCTTTATCTTCAATGCAGCAAAATATAAAAAATGCAGCTATAATGCGTGTGCTTGGCAAAGCAAGGGCAAAGTCAGGCTTGATGCTATTTGTGGAGCAAATGCTAGTGTGCATTTTGGGCATAATATTGGGCTTGGTTGTGTCTTTTGCTATCGGCATTGACATTTTTGCAGGCATACCCATTGTGCTAGCTGGGCTATACTTTATAGGCAGCCTTATAGGCTCTTTAATAGGCACATTCATCATCAACGCAAAAACGCCGCTAGAATCATTACAAGTGAAAGAATAAGGGGGGCATAACCATGCTTAAAATCGAAAACCTTGTATACAGATACAAAAACAGCGATAGAGATGTTTTGAAAAAACTTAATGTAAACTTTGAGGCGGGCAAGGTAAATGCTATTTTAGGCCCATCAGGCAGCGGCAAAACCACGCTTTTATCTATAATGGCGGGGCTTGACCGCCCCACATCAGGCACTATAGCTATTAACGGCAGCGACCTTAAAGATATGGACTTAGACCGCTATAGAAGAGAGAGTATATCCATTATATTTCAGGCTTTTCACCTCTTCCCCCTTCTTACGGCTGTGGAGAATGTTTGCTACCCTATGGAGGCAAATGGGGTAGACAAAAAAGACGCTGTCGAAAGGGCAAAAAGCCTTTTAAACAGCGTTGGCATCACCGACGAAAAGCATAAAAGATACCCCTCAAACCTTTCAGGAGGGGAGCAGCAAAGGGTGGCCATCGCCCGTGCGTTATCAACAGGTGCAAAGGTTATTTTGGCGGATGAGC
>WQVB01000133.1 GCA_009781815.1 Defluviitaleaceae bacterium | reverse complement strand
TTATCTTTGTAGGGAATGGATTTATCCATTCCGCTATTGGGTTTGCATCTCTCTATACTTCAGCAAGATGAGACGGAATGGATAAATCCATTCCCTACATGGGTAAATTGGAATGGCGTGAGGGAGTAAGTAAGTGTATTTTGTTCGATGCTTCAACATATAACCCTTGACAATTTTCACCCTATGTGATATATTTTTCACATGGGGTGTTTTGCCCTTAATAGTCAGAGTAGAAAATGTGCGTAAAGTGTTGGTAGGATGGGATGTTGCCGCCAAACGAAAGGGTAGTGCTGGTTTGCTAGCATAAGCTCTGCGATACATTTTTGCATCCGCTGCCACCTAAGACTGATATGTCGTTCTTTTGTGGTTTGCGAAAGTATGTATAATCACAAAAGGAGGATTTTTTTGTATGAACAAAAATGTAAAAATCGCAAGAATTTTAGGTGCTGCCCTATCGGCCATTTTGATTGCTTTGGCCTTTTTACCTTGGGTGCAGGTTAATGTAGACTATGTGGCTAGGTTTAGGGCAAGAGATGCTATATCAAGCTTAGAGAGCCAGCCTAATTTAGAAACAATAATAGAAACCACCCTAAACACCTTGGCAGAAACCACGCTAGAGGCCTTTCCAGATGCTGATGTGGATTTTGCTGTGGTGGATATTGATTTTAGCACAGATAAAATCATTGACGAAACTATCGCTCACGCATTGCAAAATTATAGAAATATAAACACATCTATAACGGTCGATGCCGCCTATAGAGCAAACCAAGCCATAGAAGCTCTTGAGGAGCTACCTTCTATTAATGATATAATCACAATTTCTATAAACGCTTTGGATGAAGTGCTGGCAGAAGCCGCCCTTGAGCTTGATGTTGCCCAAATAGGGAACCCTTTTATCGTGGCACAAAGAAACCAAATTATCAATGATGCCATCGCCTATGCAGATCAAGGCCTAACCATGGGCTATTCCCCAATAAACTTAATTTTTGAAATAAGCGATACAAGCTTTACATATCACCAAAGATATATATGGGTCGGGGTTGTGCTGCTCCTACCTCTTCTTGCTATAATTCTTTTGCTTATCCCTAAAATGGTTTTTAAACCAGTCTCATATATCGTTATTTTGAATGCCATTGCCTTAGGGCTTTTTAATTTATTTTTTGTGTTTAACTCAGCCTTCAGAAGATACACAGGTGCACAAACGGCAGCATGGCCAGGCACGCCTTGGTTTTGGGTTGCTATATGTGTGCTTCTAGCCCTTTTGGTTGTGGTTTTCTATGGAATGAAAAAAAATGGAGAGATAAAGCCAGTTGAAAACGTCTCCCCTCCTTATAAACGCATCCAAAAAATGACCATAACGGCCATAATGCTCGGCTTAGCGGTGGTGGTTGCTCGCCTTACCATGACCTTTCCTCTCATGGGCATCCCAAGCTTGCGGGTTAGTGTTAATGGGGTTTTTCATAATGTTACAGCTATTTTGCTTGGCCCTTTTTATGGGGGCATGCAAAGGTCAATGTCAGATATAATCAACCATTTGATAAGCCCGCAAGGTGCATTTTTATGGCCCATAACCTTAACGGCATTTTTGCGAGGGTCTTTAATAGCCTTTTTGTGGATAAAGCTTAAAAATGTAAAGGTGAAGCCCTTCTCTATTGTCTACACCACAATATTTGGATTTATGTTGATTTTTGGAGGCATCAACTGGATCGCTCTAAACTTCTTCCCCGATGCGGCATATGTTAACTTTCTGATGCCTATTTTGCCAAATGTGGATGATGCCAGTATTGTAACCATTATTTTATCGACAGGGTTTTTCTTTGCAGGTTTAATTGGTCTTGTGCCTCAAATAATCGCCCATAGGGTATCTGAAATTAAAAATAATGAAAAGCTATATATACATTTTATAAAACTATTGATTATTATTGGTGTGCCAAGTATCTTGACCAACAGCATCAACTCAGCTGTTATTTTTGTAAGTTTTATAGGTCCTCTTACTAGAGAGGCTGGCTTTTTCTATTATTGGTTGCCACGCTTCTTCTTGGAGCTTGCGACTGTTATGTTTAACGTGTTTGTGATGGTTGTCTTCTTAGGTATTTATGAGAGAGCCATGAAACGTAAATTGGTTTAAGAAAGCCATAGACCTCCAGGTCAATTAAATTTCGTTGGATTTTTGAGCCTTACGGTTTGCCTGTGGCAAACTGGGCAAAGCCCACTTTCGCAAAGCGAAAGCGTTGGTTTTCGCTAGGCAAGGCGCATCCGACGACGCAAAGCCAAAGCTTTTGTTAGGAGGGTACAACGCAGACTAGCGAAAAATAAGCCGAAAAGGCGGCGGAATTTAATTGACCTGGAGGTCTCATATAAGGAGTATGTAAATGAAAAAACTTTCTCTAATATATAACCCCTTTTCAGGGGGTGGGTGGTTTAAAGGGCAGCTTGACCATTATGTGTCTATGTTGCAAAAGATAGGTTTTGTGGTAGATATATTCCGCCTTGATGGCACTGCTGATTTGGGGGAGTATATAAAAAACCTAGCTACCCTACCCTGCGACGCTATTGTGGCATGCGGAGGAGACGGCACAGTTAGCTCTATAGTAAATTATATGATTATCCATGATGCAAAAGCTCCCCTAGCTGTTTTGCCAAGCGGCACCGCTAATGATTTTGGGAAGTTTTTGAATATGCCACGAAACGCTGAGGATTTCACTAAAGTTTTGCAACAAGGCAATATAGTGCCTATCGACATAGGCAAGGTTAATGATAAATATTTTATAAATGTTTGTGGCACGGGGCTGTTTGCTAATGTTTCGCAACGTGTTAACAAGAATATCAAATCTAGCCTTGGCAAGCTGGGCTATTATCTTAAAGGCTTAGAAGAAATACCTAAATTTCGCCCTTTGCCTTTACGCATCACCAACTCTAAAGAGGTTATAGAGCTTGATGCCTTCTTGTTTTTGGCTTTAAACACAACAGGTGCTGGCGGCTTTGGCAAGCTTGTGCCTAGTGCCAGCATAACCGACGGCATGCTAGATTTTGTGGCCTTTAAAGCCTGCACCTTGAGGGAGCTTAGTAAAGTGTTTATAAAAATTATGTCGCCAAGCGGCAGTCAAGATATTTTTGATGACCCTAATGTGCTATATTTTAAAGACACCTTCGCCAAAGTGGAGCTGCTTTGCGTAAACGAAAAATACGATATTTGTGATATAGATGGAGAATATGGCCCGAAGCTGCCCATAACGGTGGGGGTTTTGCCTAAACAAATTTCTCTTTATATGCCGTAGGTTTAATTTAACCCCCTTCCTAGCTGGAGTAATCCGCATAGGAAGGGGGTTTTAGGATATTCCATCCTTCGTCGCTATAATTGCAGCGAAACAACTACAGTTATCATCATCTCGCACTCATGTCATTTCGATTTGCACTCACATCGTCATTGCGGGCTTGACCCGCAATCCCCCGCCTTCATAACGCTACTTTGACTATTAGTTATCTCATGATCAAACCCTTCAGGAAGGAATGGGATTGCGGGTCAAGCCCGCAATGACGAAGGTTATAGTGTCATAAAGCGATAAATCGGGATGACATGCCCTGAGCTTGACACAGGATCTATGCGGGATGAGTCTATTGTGGGCTTATTTCACCTTAAATCAGGCCAATCTCAATATGGTTATTATTAACCAGGAATCCTTAAAACCTGCCCTGGGATGACCATGTTGCTAGTTAGCTTGTTTAGACGCATGATTGCATCTGGAGTTGTGCCGAACCTTTGAGATATAGTCCACATAGTGTCTCCACTTGTTGCCGTGTAGGTGGTTTGAGGAGGCTGCTGGCTGTTTAACCCATCCAAGATTCCTCGAGATATGGCCGCCGCATAGGCGTTAAGGTTTTGGTCAAAGAGCTGGTTGTCTCGTAGGTTGGTTATAAAGCCCATCTCAAGCAACATTGCTGGGGCTGTGGTGTTTCTTAAAACGGCAAAATTAGCACGCATAACGCCACGGTTACTTTGCACGCCTGTA
>WQVB01000132.1 GCA_009781815.1 Defluviitaleaceae bacterium | reverse complement strand
TTATATTGGCAACCACGGCTTTAGCCTGCTGTGTGCCGTTGTATCTGCCCGCCATCAAAAAGAGGGCAAAGAGCTTAGGGAGCATTTGCCCCACACCTTCTTTTTGGTGCCAGGCTATGGGGCGCAAGGGGGCAATGTGGATGACCTGCTAGGCATGAGAAACAAGGAAGGCCTTGGCATTATCGTCAATAGCTCACGAGGCATTACATATGCTTATAAAAATAAAAAATATAACGAAAAAGACTATGCCGCAGCCGCAAGAGAAGCTGTGCTAGAGATGAAAAAGGAGCTGAAATAACATGGGGCAAGAAAGAATACAACAAATTTTTGAAGAGTGTGAAGCTTTAGTGCATGGGCATTTTCTATACACATCAGGTAGGCATGGGGATGCCTACATGCAATGTGCAAAGGTGCAGCAACATCCTAATCATATGGAAGAGATAGCAAAAATTATCGCAAAGGGCTTTGATGGATTTCAGGTAGACATAGTTATAGCCCCAGCCGTAGGCGGCATTGTTTTCGGGTATGAGCTTGCCCGCCAGCTTAACGCAAAATCCATTTTTGCTGAGAGGGTAGATGGCAAAATGGAGCTTAGACGTAACTTTGAGATACCCAAAGGTGCAAAAGTTGTGGTGGCAGAAGATGTTGTAACTACAGGCGGCAGCGTGCGTGAGGTGATTGATGCAGTTGCACCTCACGGAGGCAATATTGTAGGCGTAGCCGTTATAGCCGATAGAACAGGCGGTAAGATAGATTTTGGCATACCTTTAGTTTCAGGCATATCAAGAGAGATGGCCTCATACACGCCCGATGAATGCCCCTTATGCAAAGAGGGCTTGCCTATTGTAAAGCCAGGTAGTAGGAAAATATAACAAAACAGCCCTTGCTATATATGCAAGGGCTGTAATATTGTAGATAGAACCTCCCTACCGTCATCCCGTGCTTGACACGGGATCTATGTATGATAGTGGACACCCAACTAAGACTACCCTTCTCCAATTAGATCCCGTGTCAAGCACGGGATGACCCTGAATCAAGTTCAGGGCAGGCTCTAGGGGTGGCACGGGATGGCGGTAGGAAAGGTGTTTAATTTCGGAGTGGCATAATCATGCCTTCGTTAAAAAGCACAAGCCTTCATTTGCTATTTTTTCCTAATTTCTGAAACCATACCGCCATCCATCACCACTATCACATCAGCATCCGCAACACTTTCTAAATTGTGGGTTGTCATGAGGATGGTGTGGTCTTGTCTTAATTGGTTGATTGTATCCATTATAATGCCTTCGTTTTGTGCGTCTAAAGCTGCTGTCGCCTCGTCAAACACCAAAACTTTTGCATCTTTCATCAATGCACGTGCTATGGCTATACGTTGCTTTTGCCCGCCCGATAAAGATGCACCACGCTCACCACAAGGGCTGTTATACCCCTCAGGCAGCTCCACTATAAAATCATGGGCAGAGGCTAGCTTTGCAGCCTTCTCAATATCTTCTTGAGTTGGCGTAGCACCAGTAGATACAGCCCCCATGGCGATATTCTCGCTAATTGTCATATCAAAAAGCTTGCAGGTTTGGTCTACATATGCAAAGTGCTTTCGCCATGTTCTAATATCTGTTTCATCAAATTTAGAATTGCCTAAAGAGATGTCTATATTATCACGCTCATACATGCCGATTATATTGCGAAGCAGGGTAGATTTACCGCTGCCGCTTTCTCCAACAAAGGCAACCATCATGTTTTCGCCGATTTCTAAATCAATATTTTGCAGGTTATCTTTCTCGCTTTCATTGTATCTAAAGCTTGGGATGTTTATTTTCAAGCCATAACCCTCGGCTTTATTGGGGCTACCTGCAGAAATAGAGAGCGGGGGAGTGGCGTCTATACGGCTTAAAACACGCTCTGCCGCTGCAAGGGGCGGCTGCATGCCTGCATAGGCTGTACCGATAGCACCAAAGGCAGCTGCAGCCCCCGCTATCATAGGTTGCAAAAATATAAGGTGAGAAAGGTCTAAATGCCCTTGGGTAACCAAAAAGCCGCCAAAGCCGAAGGTTAAAAGCAGGGTAAGCCAGCCTTGAAGGGTGGTGAACAAGCCCTGAAAGGCCGAGATTGTCGCTGTTTTCATATCGAGAAACTTAAGCTTCTGCGAGTTTTTATCAAAGGTGATAAAGGCCTTGTTTTGCATATTATATGCACGTATGGTAAGGCCGCCCCCTAACACATTGCTGGCAGAAGACACCGCTTTTGCATTTTCTTCAAGCTGCTCTTTGCCGATTTTTGCAAGGGGCTTGGTGAAGACATTTTGTGCAAGAAAGGCTATAAGCCCAACCACCACAACACCAATGCCTATACGCCAATCCGTTATAAAAACGGCAATGGTAAAGCCTATAATAGAGATAACCTGCCCAAGCAAAGCCGCAAAAGGGTTATCATAAATTTGTGCGGCGGCGTCTGCCTCGGTGTTGATGGCTGCTATGCCTTCGCCGCTGTGGCTGGCGTGGGAGCTTTCTAAGCTTTGCCTCATAAAAGAGCGAAAAAGATCTCTCTTAAGCAGCCTATTTGCTTTTACAACACTCATAAACATGCCATATATGCCAGCGGCAAAAATCAACATAAAAGCTAGTATCATTATAGCAAACTGTAAAACAGAATCATAAACAATGGAGATATCCATAGCCAAAATGCCCCGCACAATGCCAGCTCCTAAAAGAGAGGCGATAAAGGTAAAGGCAAACTGCTGCCCTGAGTATAAGATAACCCCAAGGCTAAAGGGTGCCCAGTAAGACTTCATGTATCTAAACATTCCAAAGAAATTTTTCATCTATATCACCCTACCTTTCGCAAGCTGGATTATAGTGTCGCAGCTTTGTGCCGCCGCCTCTCTATGGGCCACCATAATGATAGTTTTGTCTTTCGCATATTCTTCTAAAGTTGTGAGTATGGCGGCCTCGGTTGCAGGGTCAAGGGCAGATGTGGCCTCGTCAAACAAGATGACGGGGGCGTTTTTGTAAAATGCACGTGCCAAGGCTAAACGCTGGCGTTGCCCGCCTGAAACATTTTCGCCATCTTCCACAAGCACTGTGTCAAAGCCTTGGGGCAGGCTTTCGATGAAAGATAATATACCAGCTTTTTGGCAAGCATCACGCAGGGTTTGCTCACAAGCCACACCACCTGCTATATTTGTGCCAATGCCCTCAGGGAACATAAAGTTGTCTTGCGGCACATATGAAAACAACTGCCTCAAAGTGTTTTTAGGGATGGTGGCAGCATCAACATTGTTTATGTAGATTTTGCCGCCGCTAGGCTCATAAAGACCCATTAAAAGCTTTAGGATTGTAGATTTGCCGCTGCCGCTTTCTCCCTTAAAGGCGACTTTATCACCGTGGGTGATTTCAAAGCTTATGCCAGATAGCACCTCAACAGCATCCTCACCCTCACCATAAGAGAAGGCAACGTTTTCAAAGCGAATATCTACGGTCTTATCAGCTTGGGCAACAAAGAGAGACGCATCCTCTAAAATTTCAAGCTCCTCAGCTGTGTTTTCGTTAAACCTCTTAGCACCTGCTGCAAAATGCTGCAAAGCTCCAAGGGTTTGCGAAAGCATCATAAGCCAGCTACTAGCTATAGCGGCAGCGGCTACAAAGGCTATATACTCGCCAATATACATAGTGCCGTTAATAACATTAACAGCCGCAAAGATAGACACGATTATATCAGGGAGGATAGACGCCAAAATGCCAAACATGGTTAGGGGCAGCAATGCCTTCATAAAAGAGCGGAGGGCAGACACCTGGCCTTCATACTCGTTTAAATAACGCTCCTCAAGGGCATTTTCAAGGCCATAAGCTGCCACGGTAGATACATTTTGTAAAGAATCATTCACCACAGCGTTAAAGCTGGCCGCTGTCTCTTGTATCTTGGCAGATTTTTTTTGTATAGGAAGAGACACCAAAACTTGAAGGGCAATCAAAACAGGAAAAGCCCCAAAAAACACCAAAGTCAAAGTTGTGTTAATGGTC
>WQVB01000131.1 GCA_009781815.1 Defluviitaleaceae bacterium | reverse complement strand
CTTGATAATGCCTAAAGCCTCGTCTCCATCGCTTTTCAAAAGAGACTTGCCATTAGAAATTTCTAAAATCTTCATTTTATTTTGTGTAAGGGTGCCTGTCTTGTCGGAGCATATAACGGTGGCTGAGCCTAAGGTCTCCACCGCTGGCAGCTTGCGGATGATGGCGTTTCTCTTTGCCATGCGGGTTACGCCGATGGCAAGCATAATGCTAACAATAGCCACAAGCCCCTCAGGTATAGCCGCCACAGCTAGAGACACAGCGGTGATAAACATATCAAGGGGGGGTATATCTCTCAAAAGCCCCATTGCAAAAATGGCGGCACAAATAGCAAGGGCAACAATGCCAAGCACCTTGCCCGTCTGGGCTAGCTTGTTTTGAAGAGGCGTCTGGGGTGATTTTTCTTCCATTATAAGGCTTGCTATTTTGCCTATTTGGGTGTTCATACCCGTGGCAACAACCACGCCCACGCCCCGCCCATAGGTGATAAAAGCCCCAGAAAAGGCCATATTTACCCTTTCCCCTACTGGTGCATCTGCATCTATTATAGCGTTGGCATCTTTTTCCGAAGGGATAGACTCGCCAGTTAGTGCCGCCTCGTCTATCTGAAGATTTATGGTGCGTGTGAGGCGGATGTCTGCTGGCACTACATCCCCCGTCTCTAAAATAACCACATCACCCACCACAAGGGTTTGGGCGTTTATGGTGGATACTTGCCCATCACGCACCACCCTAGCCTCAGGGTGAGACATTTGCTTTAAAGCCTCCATAGCCTTTTTGGCTCGGCTTTCTTGCACCAACCCAAGCACGGCATTAAGACAAACAATCACCAAAATAATGATGCTATCGGTTATCCTCTCTTCCCCCTGCAGCCTGCCAGCCACATAAGACAGCCCCGCCGCAAAAAGGAGGATAATCACCATAAAATCTTTAAACTGAGCAAAAAACCGCAAGATTAGGGGTGTGTCTTTCTTTTGAGCTAGGGCGTTTGCCCCGTGAGCCTTTAGCCTTGCAGCCGCCTCTTCTCTCGCCAAGCCATCGCTTATGCTTGTGTCTGCCCTGTCTATTGTTTTATCTACATCAATATTATGCCAATCCATATTTCTCCTCCATGTAATATGTCGTTAGAATCGTTGCGAATCATCCCTAACCTGCCCCGTACTCTGATACGTGGTCATCACGCCCTCCCCTACCGTCATCCCGTGCTTGACACGGGATCTAATTGGAGAAGGACAGTCCTAATTGGGGTTGTATACCATCATACATAGATCCCGTGTCAAGCACGGGACACGCCATCCCAATTCTCTTTGTAGGGAATGGATTTATCCATTCCGCTATTAGGTCTGCACCTCTCTATGCTTAAGTAAGATGAGACGGAATGGATAAGCTTTTGTTGCAGGCAAGCTACAAGTCAGCCAAGGATCCATTCCCTACAGGGGTAAATTGGAATGACGTGAGTTCAGGATGACGATATTTCTTGGTTCATGCTCGTTTTTGGTCAACTTCACCCACAACCCAACTAAAATCATTATATGGTATTTTGGACAGGTCTATGCTATAATTATATAAGATGTGATTATATGGAGGCACAAAATGAACAAACTTGTAAACTTTAGAGATTTAGGCGGCACCCCTACCGCCTGCGGCAAAAAGGTAAAGGCTGGGCTTCTTTTTCGCTCAGGCCACCTTCACGACCTTTCCCTTGAAGAGGTTGCCAACCTTGAGGGGCTAGGCCTGCGTGCTATTATAGATTTTCGCACCACAAAAGAGATAGACGACGCCCCTAACGTTATAATCCCCAATGCCGAATATACCAATATAAATATTTTCACCAAGCCCACAAAGGTTTTTATAGCTTGGAGTGATTGGATAAAAAACATAAACGGCCAAAACGCCGAGGCTAACATGTTTGAGCTTTATGAGCATTTTGTGAGAGATGAAGACACAAGAGCCGCCTTTGGAGGTTTTTTGCATCTTTTAGCTGATATAGATGGCTCTGCCCTTTTCCATTGCTTTGCAGGTAAAGATAGAACAGGCTTTGCCGCCGCCCTTTTGTTGCGTATTTTAGGCGTTTCAATGGATGATATTTTGGAAGATTATATGCAAACTGTAAAAGAGCGTGAGGTAACCAATGCCGCAGATTTAGAGGCTTTGAAGGCTGAAGGCTTGAGCCAAGACCAGCTTGAGGGCATAGCCATAGCCTATACCGTTAAGGAGGCATATCTTCAAAACACCTTTAATATCATAAACCAGCAATATGGTAGCTTTGATGCTTTTGTGGAAAATGGCTTAGGCATCAAAAAAGACCTCATAGAGGTCTTGAAAGATAAATATTTGGGTTAAACCCTGCATCATTAGACTTGCAGCAGAGCCACTCCCCTAGCCGTCATCATGAACACCCTAAGTCGTCATCCCGTGCTTGACACGGGATCTATGTGGGATAGTGCATGCCCAATTAAGCCTGCCCTTCTCCAATTAGATCCCGTGTCAAGCACGGGATGACGGCATAGGGGGGTATAGGTCAGGCTCGGATTTGTTTTGATATAATCCTAATGACACGAGCCTGGGGTAGCAATGTAATAAATCATTCACCAGCCACTATAGGCGACCACAGCTCACAATTGCCATTTTCATCAAAATATTCAAAATGTATTGGATATTCCACGTCTATCGCAACATCTAAAGATGCCTCCACCGTGGCAAAAAACTCATGCCAAGTAGCAAGAATATTCGCCCCCTTTGGAACAGTACCCACCGCAAAACGCCCCGCAGGCACCTCCACACGGTTCATACCTTCAGGGGTTTCGCCTGGTGTCTCTACACTAAGTTGATAAATCATTTTATTGTCAGCAGACATCCAAGCAACAAAATATAAATTAGGAGAAATCGCCCTAAGCTTGCCTTCATATTTCTCACGAAGCAAAGCACAATCCCTCTCCAGCGTCTCCTCGCTGGTTTCCATATAGTAACCCGAAACACAAAATGCATCTCTTTTCTCAATTCTCATATCCATATTATCAATCTCCCTTTGTTTCTTATTTGCGATTTGGTTCACGCTTAATCAATAGCATTTTAAATATATCTTCCAATAGAGAGCTGTCATACATCTCGATAAACATCCACTTCTGCCCGTGGCATATCTCCACATCATCATATATCTTTTGGATTTCAGCAGAAAAATCACTTCTTGATTGCTCAAACTTCTCCATTTCACCCTTGCCAAAAATTATATTAACTTCAAAGAAGCCATCACGCAAATAAAGTGCAAGCAATGTTTTGCCACCACGTCGAAACTTTAGCTCGTTTCTATATTCGCTAGAAGGCTTTTTAGTATCCCACTTTTCCTCCATTTCATAGTTTTGGTTGATAAAAGCCATAAGCTCATCCCACGCTGTCTTCGAGCCGCCCAATGCGGGTAGTAAATATTCATATAGCATTTGTAATATCCTCTTTAGACAAGCCCAAATCAAGGCGACCACACACTTCCAAGCTCTCAGGCAAAACCTTGCGGTTAGGCTTGCGTTTAAGGTGAAGCAAGCGAATAATGTCATCCACAAGGGAGTCATCATATATATCAAAACCAAGCCATTTGCCATCGTGATAAGTCTCCGCTTCATCATATACCTTGCCTATAGCCTCACCAAAGGTCTCTCTTTGCTCTTCAAATTTTGCTCGCTCATCTTTACCAAGCACGACACAAGCCATAAAATAACCCTCACGAATGGCAAACATAATAAGAGATTTGCCACCGCAACGTATATATAGGTCATTGTAGTTTTTGTGGGTCGGCTTGCCCTCTCGCCATTGCTCGTCCACAATGTAATTAAAACGAGCATGCCCAACCAGCTTCTCCCACGCACCGCTAGATGCACCTAGCATCCCCTTAACTTCGCTATAAGGCTTTATTGGTCTATCCATTTTGCCCCTCCTCCTTCATCTTTATCGGCACATACATATCGTATTGATACATCCCCAGCTTTGCCGCAATGTCTCTTGGCACAACCTCTTCAGCCACCTCTTTG
>WQVB01000130.1 GCA_009781815.1 Defluviitaleaceae bacterium | reverse complement strand
GACGACCCTGCAGAGGTAACCTTTCAGCTTAACCAAGCGGGGGTGCGTGTGGCATCTATGCAAGAGGTTGGCGACAGCTTAGAAGAATACTACATCGGGATTATTGGAGGGGCAAAATAATGAATTTAATTAAAGCTGATATATATAAAATTTTAAAGGGTAAGGCAATGTGGGTGGTTTTTGCTATAATGCTTGCAAATGTGGGTATGATTGTTTTGACAGATGCTGCCATCATGGGCGTGATGATTGAGGGCGAGGTTGCTGCACCTGTGGGCGTTGAGCTTGTGCAAGGTGTAACGGGGGTAGCCTCTGCCACCCAGCTGTTGTTTTCGCAGATGAACAATATGCCGTTTTTTGTTCTTGGAGCTGTTATGATTGTTTCGGCACCTATTTTTGCCAACGGCACGGTTAAAAATGACATAGCCCGAGGTATATCTCGCACGAAAATTTATGTTTCTAAAGTGCTTATCGCCAGCGGCTTGGCTTTGCTGCTGTGGCTAGCTAAGATGGCTTTAGGCATCAGCATATATGGCATAGCTAACGGCTTTGCGGGGGAGCTACCTGTAGGCTTTTGGACAAACCTTGCGTTTACATCAGCTTCACAACTCTTTATCTTGCTGGCTGTGGTTTGCTTTACGACATTTTTAATGTTTACCCTTAAGCGTAGCGGCATGGTTATAGGCATTTTTATGGCGGTTTTCTTATTGCCCATGAGCCTAATTTCTCTTCTAAACTTCTTTAACCCTGATTTAGCAACTATCATGGCTAATTTTGACCTTATAACAAGCCTTGGCAGGTTAGGGTTTATAAACCAGCTAGACACGTGGGAAGTGATGACGGTTTTAGGTGGTGGTGCGGCTTTTATGGTTATTAGCACCATTGTTGGGCTAGCGTCTTTTAGGAAGGCTGAGATTAAATAGGTTGGTAATGCTGTTTCACCACCTTCCTTGACGTAATGCCGCCCTCCTACCGTCATCCCGTGCTTGACACGGGATCTATGTGGAATAGTAGACACCCAATTAGGTATGCCCTTCTCCAATTAGATCCCGTGTCAAGCACGGGATGACATGTAGGTGGGGCGGGATGACTATGGAGGCGGAGAGGGAAGGCTTGAGTGGATTGAGATGATAAATAACAATTTGAGGAGGAATAATTATGATTAATATCGGAAGTGGGAGATATACTATGAGTGAGGCTATAGAGGTGTTTGGAGCATCACCTTTAGTTTTACTAATAAGCGGGATTTTGCTAGGTGTTGTAGCCATAGCCTTTGTAACATTCTACGTATTATGGATATATAACGACGCAAAAGAAAGAACAGATTCCCCCGCAATGTGGACTTTGGTTGCCGTTTTTGTACCTCTCTTTATCGGCTTGATAATCTACCTAACGGTGGGTAGAGAAAAGGGCAAACAAAGCTCTAACCGCTACCTTGTGCCGTTTTTAGTTTTAGGTGGGCTTTTCATAGTGCTGCTAGCCATTGTTATCGGTTTTGCCGTTAGCCTTATCGTTCAAGCTTGGGATATGGGGTATTTTGAAAATGCACGCTGGTTTTGGATCAGGTCTTGGGGGAGGTAGACAAGTGTCGTCATCCTGAGCTTGGCTCAGGATTTATGTGGGATGGTGTTACTCACACTTCGTCATTGCGGGCTTGACCCGCAATCCCCCGCCTTCCTGAAGGGTTAGGTTGTGAGACAACCAATAGTCGAAGTAGTGTTATGAAGGCAGGGGATTGCGGGTCAAGCCCGCAATGACAACCTATGAAGAGTCGCAATAAGAAAGAAAGAAGGTGTGGATTAATGTTGATTGTTTTGTGCATTATTTTCGGGTTATTATTTTTAGTGGTGCTAGCGGATATTTTGATTATAAGAAGCGACCTTAGGCACCTTGATGAGGGGCTTGCAGGCATTATAAACAAAGACACAAACGCACGCTTGACCACAAGGAGCATTAATCGCTATGTGTTAAATTTGGCTCAAAACATCAACGCCACCCTAAAGGCTAAACGAGAGATTAAGCTTGAAGCACAGCGGGCAGAGGTAGCTCTCAAGCGAGCTATCACCAATATCTCTCATGATTTAAGAACGCCCTTAACTGCCGCCAAGGGTTATTTGCAAATGGTGCAAGATGGTGATTTGGATGAGGAGACTCGAAAAAAATACCTAGCCATCATAATGGATAGGGTGGACGGGCTGTCGCACCTTATGGAGGATTTGTTTGAGTTTGCCCATATTTTAGAAGGCAACACCACAACTCAGATGAGTGATGTTAACATAATAAATCTGCTGCAAGATGCCCTGTCAGAAGCTTATGGAGAGCTTACTCAAAAGGGCTTTGAGGTTGATGTTAATATGGCTGATTCACCTATTGTACACCACACAGACCATGATGCCTTAAAACGTATATTGCAAAACCTTTTGAAGAATGCCCACACCCACGGCAAAGAGCTTTTAGAGGTATCTCTTGACGAGAAGGGCATAACTATAGCTAACAAGGCTGAGGGGCTAGAGGGCTTAGATGTGGTGCAGATGTTTGAGCGTTTTTATACATCTGATGCGTCAAGAAGCAACAAGACAACAGGCCTTGGTCTAGCTATTGCTAAAGAGTTGGCTAAGCAAGCAGGGGTTAGCCTTAACGCCACTATCGAAGGTGATATGCTGGTGATGAGATTGTCATTCCGCTAGTGTATAAAATTATCCATATTGGCAAACACTATCTCCACGACACATCAAATGGAGGTATAATATGGGCAAATTTACAAGCGGGCTTGTGGCAGGCTCTATTATAGGTGCTTTGGGGCTGACAATTGCTTTAAGTGATAGACGCACCCGAAAGAAAATGATAAGAGATGGCAAAAGAGTGGTAAGCCGTGCCACCAGCCTTTTTCATTAAGGTTTATTCACACTATAAACCCCAAAGGAGGTGAGCCATATGTCAAAGAAGAATAAAGACAATGCTTTAGACGGATTTTTGCCAAACGAAAACACGCCACCGCCAAACATCACCACAGATGGAACATCAGGCGGCAAGAAGAAAAAAGAGAAAAAAACTTATAATTAATACAAAAACAGCCTGCCCGTCAAAGTATATATACTTTGACGGGCAGGCTTTTTGGCTCTATTGCCACTTTGTTAGCATCTCTACCATGATAGGTGCTACGTCTACACCGTAGGTTTGCTTTAGAAGGCGGGGCTGCATCACGTGGCTTGCTTCGCCTTGAGCCACTACGCCTCCATCTTTCATCAATAGCATGTTGTTGGTAAAGTGTCGTGCTAGGTTTAGGTCATGAAAAACGCCTATTACGGCTTTGTTTTCTCTCTCTACCCATTTTTTTAGAAAGTCTATCAGGTCTATTTGATATTTAAGGTCAAGGTGGTTTGTAGGCTCATCTAGCAGGATAATGTCGGGCTGCTGTGCTAAGGTGCGAGCGAGAAAAACCCTTTGAAGCTGCCCGCCGCTTAAGGCTTTGATACTTTTGTCTTTCATTTGCCATAGGTCTAAGGTGTTGAGACAATCCATCACCACATCTTTATCTTCACCAGTGATGGCATTGTCAAGCAATCCTTTTTTAAAGTGATATCTACCCATCATAACTGTGTCGTATACGCTATACTCAAAAGCGAAAGAGGGTGCTTGAGCAAGAAGGGCTATGTGGGCTGCCATTTGCTTTGGTTTTAGTGTGGATAAGCATTGCCCGTTTATGTGGATATGCCCCTCAAAGGGCATCAAGCCTGCGATGGCTTTTAAAAGAGTTGTTTTGCCGCATCCGTTAGGGCCTAAAATGGCTAGGGATTGACCTTTATCTAAGGTGAAGGAGATGTTTTTGACGGCAACGACATCCCCGTATTTAGCTGTTATATTTGTAAGTTTAAGCATTGGCTAACCTCTTAACTTGACTATATTCGACATAAAATATATAATTGATGATAGGTTCTAAAAAATGCCTTCGGGTGAGCGGCGAGCATCGTGCCTTCTCCTTATGAGATTTTTAATGACTTTCAGAGGGGAGGTGATAACATGTATCTAGTTTTCTTTTATATATTCGGGATCTTTACGATTATATCAGCTGTGATTGATATTCTCAATTACATAG
>WQVB01000129.1 GCA_009781815.1 Defluviitaleaceae bacterium | reverse complement strand
GCCTTAATTTAGGGTCGTGCCCTTCTCCAATTAGATCCCGTGTCAAGCACGGGATGACCCCGTATCGGAGTACGGGGCAGGCTGGAGTTTGATGCTTTTTGGTTTCGCTACAAGCCTAATGACGAAGGGTAGAGTGTTCTGAAACGGCAAATTATGATGACATATCCCGCACTTGATGACGACGCTTGGTTTCATTATGCTACAAGTTCGCAATGACGAACCCAAGCAATCGGAAAATTAGAATGACATGAGTACGGGATGACGTATTGGGAGTTTACCTCCACTCTTCATGACTAGGCTTTGTTGAAATAATCATCACCAAGATGGCAATAGCCGTCAGCATTTTTCTCTAAATATTCTTGGTGGTACTCTTCGGCTTTGTAATAGCATGTTAGAGGGGTGTTTTCTACCACTATAGGTTGCGAATATTTGCCTGCAAGCTCTTTTAAAGAGGCGGCTATAATGCCTTCTTCTGAAGGGTCTACAAAAAACACGCCGCTGCGATAGTGGGTGCCTGCATCTCCACCTTGGGCGTTTAGGGTTGTGGGGTCTATAATAATGTAAAACTTTTTAAGTAGATCTTCTAAAGAGATGACATCTGCATCATATTGCACATAAACCACCTCTGCATGGCCTGTGGTGCCTGTGTAGACCTCTTCGTAAGTTGGGTTTTGTGTGTTGCCGTTGGCAAAGCCCACCTCGGTGTGAAGCACGCCTTTAACTAGGTCAAAAAACTTTTGGACGCCCCAGAAGCAGCCCCCTGCAAAATATATTCCTTTTTTCATTAAAAACACTCCTTAATTGACAAAATGCGGCATTGTGATATAATTGATTTAGGTTTGTTGCTGGCGAGCGTATATTGCGACCATCTTTCTAAGGATTTATTTTTTAGAAAGGAGGTGATGTATAATGCGTGAATTTCTTTCTTATATAGCTATAGTCATATCTTCTATAGCTGGTGTGGTGAGCATACTTAACTACATAGAAAAGAAAATAAAACGTCGCTCAAACCCCTCACAAGGCAAGCGACGCTTTAAATAACAATTTACAAGGGTCGCGACGCCAAAGCAACGAACCTAGAACAAGAGGGTGTTACCGCACTCTCTTGTTTGTTTATAGGGATATTATAGCATCTTTCAAGGTGTGTGTCAACTATATTTAAGGGAAAAGCCTTAAAACCAACTCTAGGGCAAAGTTTCTCTCATGAAAATGGCGAGCTATGACGGATGTTTCTAAAATGTTTACCATATCTGCCGAGGAGTTTGCCGAAAAATATAAAACCACTATGGCTAAGATTATCCATGTGAGAAAAAGCCCCTTTAAAGCCCCGACTGCACCGCCTAACAGCTTATTAAAAGCATTGATAACGGGCAGCTTTGCCACCACATCTAAGATGCGTATAAGCAAGATAAGCCCGAGGTAAATCAAAATAAAAACAACCACCATAGAGATGATGTTAATAACAATGCCCGCTAAAAAGCCTGATATAAAGCCTTGAAAATCTACAGCACCTAGGGCATTGTGTATGATAGGGTTGTTGTTTTCTAAAAGGGAGTTTTGCCACGAGGCAGGCAGGGGTAGCGACGATATAATCTCGCTTTGGGTGGCGTAGCCTGCGTTTTCTATTATGGCATCAAGCCCTAAAATGCGAGATATTGATGTGGATAGGGAGTTATAAAGCCCATCAATACCTCTTAAAAAGCGACCCATAGAAGGGTAGAGCAAATTGGTCAAAAAAATCGCCAAAAAAATACTAACAAACCCTAAAACGGTGCGTACAAAGCCACGCCACACACCAAGCAATATAGCCAAAGCCATAATGACGATAACCAAAATATCAAGTATATTCAAAAGACTACACCTTCCTAAAATTAATTTAGAGGCATCAACTCTAAAACCCTAGCCCCTGTGGCTGTAAGGGCTATCACCCTATCATCTGACCCTAAAAAACCAACAGATATTACATTGCCCAAAAGAGGCAAAGGTCTTACCACTTCTCCATCAAAAGAGACCACATAAAAGCCCCCCATATGTAAGATTATATGCCTGTCTCCTATATATATATCCGTAGGGGCTATATTATTCTCAAAACTTGCTACAGCTTGGCCTGTGGCGTTATACACGCCTACGCTGCCCCTTGCTGCTGGGGGTGCTTCTTGGCTTAAAAGCCCATCTCCATAAGCGATGGCAAAAAGCCCCCCTTGGCTAAAATTCATCCCAAAAATCCTATTATGAAAGGGTGCTTCAAAAATAGTTGCGGCGGTTATGTCTAGGGAAAAGATGCCCCTATCAGACACCACCACAAGGGAGCTATCATCTACAAAATGCATATAACCTACAAGCTCACCTTGGTTGTCTAGGCTTGATGCTACAACCTCACCTATATATACGCCATTTTGAAAAGAAAAGTTTACAAAAGTTATGGTGGAGTTTATTCTAGCGTTGTTTATGTCTACCTGGCCAATAGCTAAAAGGTTGCCGCTAGACAAGGCAAGGGCTACGGGCATTATGTTGCTATCTCTTAGGTGCAAAAGGTGATGTGCCCTGCCCCCTTGGTCAAAAAGCACCACTTCATAGCCTGCGTCTTGACCAATATCTAAAATAGCGATGGCTCTGCCGCCATCACCAACCACAAAGCGATGAACTGGAAAAGAAGACATGGTAGAGTATACAAGGCCTGTTGAGTTATAAACGTTTATAACCCTGCCCCCAAAGGCGACAACTGCAGCAAAGTCTCCATCACCAAAGAGGGTAGCCCCCCTAATGCCGTGGCCGTGGCGAAAGACCCTTTGCCCTGCGGTGTTATAAAAGCTTATGCCGTCAGAAGTGTCTAGGATGAAAAAGCCCCCGCTGGCTATATGCTTTTCTATAGCGTTGCCCTCTGATAGGGTTATGATATTGGTGGTGTTGAAAAAATACTCTCTATCTCGCCTGCTAAAAATATTTGGAAAAACCTCAAAAACAATAAGCCCTATAAAAATAAGGGCTATTGCAGATATTATAAAAAACCTCTTTTTGTTTATGCTTTTAGCTTTTCTATTGTCCATAAAAAGAATTATATCAAAACTAAAGCAAAAATTCAACTACAGGTTTATTGATTTGTGTTAAGATAGATGATAATATAGATATAACAACAGGAAAAGATGCGGAAGGGAGGTTGTTATGGATATTTCTAATATAGGAGACTATATAAAAGCTCAAAGAAAGGTTTTGGGCATTACCCAGTCGCAGCTGGCGGATGATATTGGCGTTTCCCCCCAGGCTGTATCTAAATGGGAAAGGGGAGAAAACCTGCCAGATGTAACCCTGCTGCCCCTTTTAGCAAGGCTTTTAGGCACAACGGTTGAAAGCATTTTAAACAGGGGCGACCCGCAACAAAAAGAAAACAAAGAGCTAGATGTAGCAAACATTTTAGAAAATATGCAAGATTTTTTAAAACTTAACGCCCTGCAAAAAGACGGCTTTGTTGATGGCTTTATAAAAATGGTAGATTATGATATATATTTAGATGAGATGATGCCATACCTAGGGACAAGCCACAAAACAAAGCTTTTAGAGCATATTTTAAAAACACGTAGCTTTGATATTTTAGAGACCATTACCTTTCACCTAAACAACGACATGAAAGAGCAAATGGTAGGGGTGTTGATAAAAGAAGAAAGGCTTGATATTGTGGAAGATATCATCCCTATTTTAAATAGAAAGCAAAGGGATGCTGTTGTAGACCACTTTGAAAGTATTGACACAGATATAGAAACAATCGAAAACTTTTTACCCTTTTTTGATAAAAGGCAAGTTGCTAGGCTGGCTAGAAAAATGAATAAGGAGGTTTAAAAATGAGCAAAGAGAGAATGAGAATTTTAGAAATGTTGCAAGAAGGAAAAATAACGGTGGATGAGGCTATGTCGCTGCTTGCTCGCATGCCTGAAGATAAAGAAGAAAAAGTAAAGCATGATTATGAAGAAGAAAACCAAGAGGATGACGAGTATGCCCACTATGATGGTGAAAGAGGCAACCACTGGTGGAACGACACGGCAGACAGCATAAAGTGTGCCATAGACGACGCTTTAGAATCCCTCGAAGATATAGACTTGCCTGGTATATTTTCGTCTGGGCGAGGCAGCCAATATATGATTTTTAACCACG
>WQVB01000128.1 GCA_009781815.1 Defluviitaleaceae bacterium | reverse complement strand
TTCTTTTTATTTAGGAAACAAAACGACTATAAAGAAGATGTATGATCTTATCACTGAGTTTTTATTCAAGCAATATTCGATAATTAGTGGCGATGAAAGGATTGGCATTAAGAGAAAAGAAGAAATGTTTTTAAAGGCATACTATTTATCTAAAACATTTCTTGAGAATAGCAAACTCACAGAAGAGAATGAGATTAAAGATGGCATACTTAAAGAACAGGAAGCATTCAAAAGGGCTCGAGATACTATAGAAGCGTTTGATGAAAATGAAATAATCCCTTACGATGAATTGAAAAAAATAAGAGATGAGATATTAAGGGGCCCTATAATGAGAAGATTTCCATTAGAGCTGTTTGATGGAAGCGACGGGTACAACTCATTTCTCGACAATGAAAGCTTCATTTACATAATCATGATGTTTTACTGTTGCAATCATGATGTGATAAGCGGGAGAGGATTGTATCTATTTCCTAATATGATACTTCGCCCTAAAATAACCTTTGATAGAGCACGTCATCAACAAGGGTTTTTTATTTATCAAAGTTACTTCGCAATAGAGGAATCAATACTTGGCTTTCAAGAGATACCTCAAAACCATATTATCGAAATAAAGAATACCCAAGAAATTCTCGCTCAATTAGACGCTATAGGCATAAACTACGGCACAGTTTATGGTGATTTTGATAGCATAGCATTAAATCTCAAAGATAAACAGAGAGAGGCATGTTGCACATGATTGGTTTTAACACAGATTTAGAAACACAAATCAAACAATTAGAAAAAATTCTATCTTTATCGCCTATATACGATATACTAAGAAAAGCAAGCGGTTTGGGGCTTGAAAATTATTATGTAGGTGCGGGTTGTATTGCTCAAACTGTATGGAATTATCATATGGGTTTGGAGCTTGCACATGGCATATCTGATATTGATTTGGTTTATTATGATAACTCCGCCCTAACTGGTTCGGCTGAGGAGTTAATGGCTGAAAAAGCAAGAAGTGCGATTGGCTTGTGTGGTTTTGAAATTGATGTAAACAACCAAGCCCGTGTGCATTTGTGGTATAAAGACCACTTTGGATATGATATACATCCATATAAATCCGTCGAAGATGCAATAAATTCATGGCCAACAACCGCAACCGCTGTTGGTGTGCGTTTAGAAAACGGTGAGCTAAAGGTCTATGCTCCTTTTGGCCTAAATGATTTGTTTGGCATGGTTGTTAGAGCCAACAAGAAACAAATAACCGAAGAGATATATGCAAACAAAGCTGATAAGTGGAAGGCGAAATGGCCTAAACTTACAATAATTCCTTGGTGATACAATCTAAAAACAAACCCTTCCTCGCATTTGTGTGCATGAAAAGAGAGGAAGGGTTTTGTAAAATCCTTTAGAATGGATATATGGAGGCGATGAAATGGAATGGTTGCAAAGGTTAAACGATGCTTTGGATTATATGGAAGATAATTTGGATGGAGAAATTTCTTTTGAAGAGGCGGCACGGCTTGCTTGCTGCTCTCAATATCACTTCCAGCGGATGTTTTCTTATATAATCGGAGTATCTTTGTCGGAATATTTGCGTCGCAGAAGGCTCACAAAAGCTGCTTTTGATTTGCAAAACGGCGATAAAGTGCTAGACGTAGCTTTGCGTTATGGTTATGAATCCCCTACGGCTTTTAACCGTGCTTTTCAAGGGGTGCATGGGATATCTCCAAGTATGGCACAAAAGCCCGACACAAGCCTTAAAGCCTTTCCACGAGTAAGCTTTCAAATAACAATTAAAGGAGCGACAGAAATGGATTATCGTATTGTTGAAAAAGAAGGCTTTAGAGCCGTAGGTGTTAGAACCCTTCTTAGCACGGATATGGAGGAAAATTTTAAAAACATAACACCTTTTTGGGAAGAAACCATTAGCTCTGGATCGACCAAAGAGATTGTTGGGTTAATGAATGAAGAACCAATGGGGCTGCTTGCGGTTTCAACATGCAATGGGGTCGACAAAGAAAATTTCTATTACATTTGCGTTTCCACCAACAAACCAACACCAGAAGGTATGTTTGAAGTTGATGTCCCTAAACATTTATGGGCAATTTTTTCAGGAAGTGGACATCCATCAAGTATTGGTGATTTACAAAAGCGAATTTTTACCGAATGGCTGCCAACATCGGGATATGAATGGGCAAGCTCTCCCGATGTGGAAGTTTATTTGGATAGCGACCCCATCAATATGAAATATGAGGTTTGGTTGCCTATAGTTAAAAAGTCCTAACAAAAAGCCAGTCTTTATATAAGGGACTGGCTTTTACATTTATCTTTAGTTTTTGATATTACCATTTTTATCAAATTTTTGCTTTAAGGCTTTTTCTGTGAGTATGATGGTTAGCAAGATGGAAAGCAACTGCACACCTATCAATATAGGGATAATTATCGAAAGGCTAAGTGCAAAGACATCCGCATACTCAAGGATTACGATTGTGGTGGAAAGTGCAATCAAGACAAGGGCGATTATAAGCGATAATCTTCCCCAGTGCTTGTGCACAAACACCCAAGTCTCTTGATTTTTTGAGGCCATTGATGTTCTATACCCAAGCCACCAGTTTACTTTCTTTGTGCCGCCTCTCATTCCAAAAATACCGAACAGAACCATGATGAATGGAAGCATCAAGCTTATGCCATAGATACATCTTTAAAATCTCCTGATTATACCTTATTTGTCGAGCCAAAAAGTTCAATTTTCTCTCTAACTGTGACCTTGATAGCTTCAACCCCTGGAGCTAAAATCTTACGAGGGTCAAAGCCCTTGCCTTCTTTATCTTTGCCATCTTCAATATATTTTCTAACGGCAGCGGCAAAAACAAGCTGTTTTTCCGTGTTTACGTTGATTTTGCTAACGCCTAGAGATATGCTACGCTTTATCATATCTTCAGGTATGCCTGAACCGCCGTGGAGAACAAGCGGGATGCCGCCTGTAGCGTTATTGATAGCCTCTAAAGCTTCAAAATTTAGCCCTTGCCAGTTAGCTGGGTACACACCGTGGATATTGCCAATGCCCGCCGCCAAAAAGTCTATGCCAGTTTCTGCGAGGCGTTTACATTCATCTGCATCGGCTATTTCGCCGCTTCCAACAACACCATCTTCTTCGCCGCCGATAGAGCCAACCTCTGCCTCGACCGAGATGCCTTTAGCATGGGCAAGCTTCACAATCTCGGCAGTTTTGGCAAGGTTTTCGTCGATTGGCAGTTTGCTGCCGTCATACATAATACTTGAAAAACCAGCCTCGATGCAGGCGATAGAGTCATTATATGTGCCGTGGTCAAGGTGGGTTGCAACAGGCACGGTTATTTTTAAATCCTCAATCATAGCACCTACAAGGGCTACAACGGTTTTAAATCCGCCCATATATTTAGCTGCACCAGCAGAAACCCCAAGTATAACGGGGCTTTGCAGCTCCTCAGCCACCTCTAAAATGGCCTTTGTCCACTCCAAGTTATTGATGTTAAACTGCCCCACGGCATATTTGCCATCTCTTGCTTTTTTTAGCATTTCTGTTGCGTTTACCAACATTTTAATTTCCCCCTAGGTTTTATATTTTGCCTATATCTTTTCTATAGTATATTCCCTCAAATTGTACATTTTGCACGGCTTCATAAGCCAGTTTGTGTGCATTCTCCAAAGTGTCGCCTTGAGCTATAATGTTAAGCACCCTGCCACCATTTGTTAGCAATGCACCATCACTCTTTTTTGTGCCAGCGTGGATGATGTGGACGCCAGCAGGCAGGTTGTCAAGCCCACTAATAGGCAGGCCTGTTTTATAATCTCCTGGATAGCCGCCAGAGGCAGCCACCACATTGCACACAGCACCCTTTTTCCACTTAATATTGACTTTGTGCAACTCTCCATTCATACACGCTGTGATTATATCAAGCAAATCCGCATCTAGCAAAGGCAGCACAGTTTGCGTTTCAGGGTCGCCTGGGCGGCAGTTATATTCGATAACCTTTACGCCATCTGTCGTCATCATCAAACCGAGAAATAAAACCCCTACAAAGTTGATGCCCTCAGCCTCAAAGCCTTTCATGGTTGGGATGAGGATTTTCTCCATAGTTTCATCAGCATCTTGTTGCGTATAATATGGATTAGGAGCTATAACCCCCATGCCGCCTGTGTTAGGGCCTT
>WQVB01000127.1 GCA_009781815.1 Defluviitaleaceae bacterium | reverse complement strand
GTTTTAGCTTTGATGCTTATTTGGGTTGTATCAATATTCATATATCTAGCCAAATTATCTTCAATAGCTTGCATATAGGGTGCCAGCTTTGGCTTTTCAGCTACGATAGTAGCATCTATGTTGCCGATAGCGTAGCCCAACCTATCAAGCTTCGCCATCACTTTTTCAAGCAATTGCACGCTTTCTACGTCTTTATATTGAGCATCCGTATCAGGAAAAAGCCGCCCAATATCTCCAAGTTTTGCTGCTCCTAAAATAGCATCTATCACACAATGGGTTAAAACATCCGCATCAGAATGACCTAAAAGTCCCTTTTCATGGGGGATTGTAACGCCCCCTAAAACGAGCTTTCGCCCCTCACAAAACCTATGAGAATCATATCCAAAACCTATACGCATATATCCTCCAAGCTTCAATTGTCTAAAATATAATCATATCACAAAATTTCGCACTTGACAATACCATTTCCCTCCTTTAATATTGTTGTATACCTTTTTATCATTAGGCTTGTAGCAAAACCACACCACATAGTCATCCCGCAACACACCAATCTAATTCATCCCCCTACCGTCATCCTGAGCTTGACTCAAGATCTAATTGGAGAAGGACAGCCCTAGTTGGGGTTGTGTCCTATCATTCATAGATCCCGTGTCAAGCACGGGATGACGGCACTTGATTTCGTTTCGCTACAAGTCTATTGCGGACTTGATCCGCAATCCCCTTCCTTCCTAAAGGATTCAGCTGTGAGATAACCAATAACCGAAGTAGTGTTATGAAGGCAGGGAATTGCGGATCAAGTCCGCAATGACGGTCGTGAGCAATCGACAAACCGAAATGACGTGAACACGGGATGGCGGCAGGGGGTTAAATACACTAGCATGGAGGCTTCTCTTATGACCGAAAAAATATACAAAAAATGTGCATACACAACCCATTTCACCGCCAAGGTGCTTGATGCTAAAGAGATCCACGGGCAACTCCACCTAGCCCTTGACAAAACGGCATTTTACCCAGGGGGTGGTGGCCAGCCAATGGATGCGGGCCACTTAAACGGCCACCCTATACTCCATTGTTATGAAGATGCAGGTCTTGTTTATCATGTTGTTGAGAGCTTTGATGGTGGGCAAGAAGTAGAAGGCAGCATAAACTTTGACCTTCGCTATAGCTTTATGCAAAACCACAGCGGCGAGCATATCCTATCTGGCCTTGCTGCAAGCCACTATAACGCCACAAATGTAGGCTTTGCCATGAACGAAAATGGCTTTACAATGGATTTAGACAAGCCCCTAACTCAAGAGGATATAGACTTTTTAGAGGCGGAGGCAAACCAAGCAGTTTTAAAATCCATACCCATCACCTCATCTCTCATCAAAGGGCGAGATTTAAACAAGCTTAACCCCCGCAGCAAGCGTGCTTTTGATGAGGGCGAAGAGGTGCGTATTGTGGATATTAAGGATTATGACCTTTGTGCGTGCATGGGCCTTCATGTTAAAGACACTTTAGAAATCGGCATTATCAAAATCGCCAAATTTGAAAAATACAAGGGCGGCGTGCGTCTTTACGCCTTCTGCGGGCAAACGGCTCTTGTAGACTATTCTCAAAAAAATGCCGTCATCAAAAAGCTTGGCAGCTTGCTATCTGCTGACATAAACAACATAGAAGAAGCGGTAAAAAAGCTAATCGACAAAGAGAGTGCCGCCAAAAAACGTGCAAACACCCTCCAAAACGAGATTTTTAAGCTAAAAGCTCAAGCTATGCCCAAAGGTGCTGCCTTTGCATATTTTTTCGAGAATGACTTAGCCAATGATGATTTAAAGCGTTTTGTGGCTTTGATTTTAGAAAATGCCGCCACAGCAATTGTTTTAACTGGTGAAAGTGGAACTTTAAAATATATGGCAGCTTCCAAAGATGAGGCACAGCTACAAAGCTTTATGGATGCCTTATGCAGCCAACTGCAAGCAAAGGGAAATGTAGCAAAAACTATAGCTCAAGGCATTATAAGCTCGCCAAAACAAGATGTTGAAGTTTTTTTAGAGGAGTGGCATAAAAACAATGGTTAAATTCTCAAAAAATCAGCTAGAGGCCATTCAATATAACAGCACAGACGTGCTTGTGTCTGCTGGGGCTGGCTCAGGCAAAACAACGGTGCTAACCGAGAGGGTTATGCACCTTGTGGCGAAAGAAAAGCTCATAGATATAGACAAGTTACTCATCTTAACCTTTACAAAAGATGCGGCGGCAAATATGCGAAAAAAAATATTTAACGCCCTAAACAAAGAGCTTAAAAAAACGCCCCTTGATGAAAACCTAAACCGACAAATCGCCCTTTCAAACAAGGCAAACATCACCACCATACACTCTTTTTGCATAAAAATCGCAAGAGAGTTTTTTCATAAAATAGATATGGACCCTAACTTTCGCATAGCTGACGAAACCGAGCTTGAAACCATAAAAAACAACATTTTAGAAGAGCTTTTTGATGAAAATTACGAAGGGTTTTATAAAGATGGGCAAAACGCCGATTTTGTTGGCTTAGCAAACCTTTTTGACGCCAAAGCTGGGGATGATAGTTTTCGCAAAGCTGTTTTAAAGCTTCATGAATTTTCTCGCTCTACCCCTGACCCTGCTGCATGGCTTCAAAGCTGTGCTGACCAATATAAGCTTGATGGCAACATAGAAAATAACCCTTGGTATGCATACCTAACAAAGCACCTCCAGCAAGAGGCGGGGCATGTGTTAGGAAAGGCTTCAATGGCTCTCTCGAGTGCACAAGCCTTGGCTGATTCTCCTTGCCCAAAGCCTAAAGCCCTTGAAATCATCCAAAAAGAATTTGACCAAATAAAGAATATGCAAAGCAGTGCAAACGCTGGGTTAGATGACTTTCACCATGCCTTAGATATAGAATTTAAAACCCTAAGATTTGAAAGCTCAAAAAACATAATATGGTCAGAAGAAGAGGCTGATATAAGGGAGGATATTAAGTCCACAAGAAATGCCTATAAAGAAGATATCAAAAGCCTTCAAGCTATTTTTAAAAAAGATATCTCAAGCTTGTTTGAAGACATAAAAAGCAACCACCCAGCCGCACACGCCCTAGCTTCTTTGGTTTTGGAGTTTTCAAAGAGGTTTCAAGGCATCAAAAAAGAACGAGGCATAGCTGATTTTGCTGATGCCGAGCATTTTTGCCTTCAAATCCTCCTAGACGATCCAGGTGATGAAAACAGCCCCCTAACCCCCGAAGCTTACGAGGTTGGCTCCCGCTTTGGGCAGATTTTTATTGACGAATATCAAGACTCTAGTATAATACAAGAGCTTATTTTAAAAACCATAGCAGAGGCCTGCCACGCTCGTCGCTTTATGGTTGGTGATATAAAGCAGTCTATCTATCAGTTTAGGCTGGCAAGCCCCCAAATCTTTGTTGACAAAGACATAGCCTTTAATCAAGATGCATCCTTAGGTAGGGTTATTTCTCTTATGGAGAATTTTCGCAGCCGTAAAGAGGTTATCGGCTCTATCAACCAGCTGTTTGATGGTTTAATGTCTCCCCTCGTAGGCGGTGTAGAGTATACCAAAGGCCACGCCCTAGAGGTTGGCAATAAAGGCTTTTTGGAGACAGGGCAAGATTATAGAACGGTTATTGACATTATCGACGCCGAGGCAGAAGAGGAAGGCTATGGCGATGATGACAAAACCGATGCAGAAGGGCTGCTTGAAGATATAACAGCAGCCGAAAAAGAGGCAAAAGCCGTAGCAAGCCATATAGCAAAGCTTTTTGAAGAAGACTTTCAAGTAATGGGGGATGAGGGCTTACGCAAAATCCGCTATGCGGATATTGTTATCTTGCTTCGCTCTCGAGGCAAGCTGCCAGCCATTTTTGCCGAAATTCTCAAAAAATATCACATACCCTCCCTCTCTAAGGAGGGGGGCGGCTTTTTTGACGCACCTGAGGTTGCCGTCATCACCTCCATTTTAAAAATAATTGACAACCCCCACCAAGACATCCCCCTCATAACAGCCTTGTTTTCTGACGCTTTCAAAATTAGCAATGAAGATTTGCTACAGATTGCTAAATATAGGCCTGAAAATAGTAGCTTTTATGATGCCGTCGCTAGCTTTGCTAAGGCTAAAGGCGACCATACAGGCATAGCATTCTTTTTGCAAACCCTAAAGCTTTGGCGACAAGAGGCAGCCTTTACCCCCGCAAGC
>WQVB01000126.1 GCA_009781815.1 Defluviitaleaceae bacterium | reverse complement strand
TCTTATTGAGGCTGTTTCTGGACAAAGATATGATGAGTTTATGACACAGCAGGTGTTGCACCCTCTTGGGCTATATAATACATTTACAAATCCTCGAAATGCACATGAAACAGGGCGAGTGATAGGAGGCAATAGATTGGGTTTTTTAAGACCACGCCCCCACAACCCGCCCGTTTCCCTCCCTGTGGTGCCAACTGGTTATATATACTCCAGTATATCGGATATGGCACGCTGGGCGGGCATACATCTTGGAGAGATGGAGGTTTCAGGGCAGTTTGCGAGAGTTGTACAAAGGTCTCATCAGCACAACCATGCCTCTACAAATCCTTTTATAGACGAAAATGATTTTTATGCCGCAGGATGGTTTGTCAATTCAGAATATGGCTATATCAGGCATGGTGGATTGACACCAGGATATACTGCCATGGTCTCTATTTTTACAAACAGCAACAGGGCTATAGTTATTCTTAGCAACTTGTCCTATAATACAATAGGTCAGTTTGAGAATCTTGTTTTGAATGCTATGGACGATGATATTTTCAATAGAGTTAGCATGGATTTTAATGCGATTATGGATATAGTTTTAACTATTTTGGTGGTTCTTGGTGTTATTTTCACCCTTATGTTTGTGTTGCTTGTTATAAAGGGCATTAAAAAGTATGTTGCTGGCGAAAGAATCAAAATGAGTTTTGGTATCAAAGATATATTAAGGCTTGCTGGTGGTGTTTTATCGGTTGTTGTTTTGGTGGCGTTTTACACTGTTCCACAAATGATTTTTGAAAGCTCTCGTGAGGTTGTTGTTATTTTTGGTCCTTCAAGCATCTCCTTGGCTGGTATAGCTTTGTGGATGATGGTGGTGTATTTTTGGTTTTATTGGCTGTTTAAGATGTTTGGCAGTGCTAAATAGAGTTGTTTAGCGATATTTATAGCTTTTTGATATATAGGCCTTGGAACGCTTGGTGGAGTATCCCCTAAAGCTAAGGCCTTTTTTTCTTGCTCTGCTAAAGCTTAAAAATTTTACTGCCATTAAGATTAAAGCGATAAGCAAAACCGAAATTAGCCCGATGGTTAAGGGTGTTGCGTCTAAAACCCACCTAGGCAAAAATAAATTTTCATAATTATAGCCACCTAAAAGGCTGCCTATGGAGTTGCTTAAATGCTGAGCTTGGGGTGCTTCTTCTCGCATGGTGTGCAGCTCCTCAGGGGGCAGCACATCTCCTCCTTGTGCGGTTATTACCTCCCTTTCACTTAAAACCCTGCCGTTGTATGATATAGATACACGCCCCACCACAACGCCTGCCTCCACTGGGGCGACTATTCTGCTAGGGATAATCATATCTTTTGTTAGGGCATTGGGGCTTATGTCTTTTGGCAAGTTTAGCGTAATATCTTCTACAATTTTAAGAGGTATAGAGCCAATGGTGATAGAGCCAGACGCATCCCTTTGAACTAGGTCTACATGGGTGTCGAAAGATGTGGCGTCAAAAGCCTCGTATATTTCAAATTGCTCAAAGGCAAAGTTTATGAGGGTTTGTGTGTCATTAAAAATAACCTCTCTGCGGCCTGCACCCATAACAACGGCTATAAGGTGCATGTCATCACGGTTGGCATAAGACACCATGGTGTGGCCTGAGGGGGTTGTCCACCCTGTTTTGCCTCCTACGATGTCAAGGTTAAAGTGGTGGCTGGTGGGCCGCACCATCATGTTTGTGTTGTCTATGGCGAGAGCTTGTGTTTGTAGCTCCCTGGGTGGGATGATAAAGCGAGGGGTGTTTATAACTTGCAAAAATTTATCATGGTTTAAAAGCTCGGCCATTATAAGTGCCATGTCATAAAGGGTTGTGTAGTGGCTATCATCAGGCAGGCCATGGGCGTTGGTGAAGTTGGTGTTTGTGGCCCCTAGCTCTTTTGCTCTTTGTGTCATCATGCTTGCAAATGTTTCTAAATCTCCGCCTACAAACTCGGCTATAGCGTTGCTAACGTCGTTTGCAGAGGGCAGCATAATGGCGTATAAAGCTTGAGAGACTGTGAGAGTTTCGCCTGCGTTCATGGCTATGTGGCTAGAGTGGCGGGGGATTGAGTAGACAGCCTCGGGGGAGTGAAAAATCCTATCATACATATCAGCCCCGCTTTCTAGCAGCAAGAGGGCGGTCATAATTTTCGTTATGCTGGCAGGGAAGGCCCTTTGGTGCATGTCGCCTCTAATATACAATATATGCCCTGTGGCGGTGTCCATCACCAAAGCTAGCTCTGCCTCTAGGGGCAGGGGTTGGCTTTCTATGGGGTGATCATCAAGGTGTTCGTCATATATGTTTTCAGCACTAAGGCTTTGGGGCAGGGCGATGGTTAGTATCAGCACCGATACATAGAATATATTTTTAATTTTACGCATATGTTTAGGGGTTTCCTTTCGTTTGTCATCCTTAGTAAAGCTTAAGGTGATAATAATGATGTAAATAACTATTGATTTGTTGGCTTTTGATTGGTATAATAGTTATAGACAATTTTGTGTGATGCAAAAGGCTTTATGAGATTATTCTCAAAAATAACCAAAATTAAACTTTCAATTAGACTTTTAAGGAGGAAGAACGTGTGAATGATACAAATATAGCTTTAGAGAAAGACCACATGCCTTTAGGTAAAATACGCATTGCGGATGATGTGATAGCCGTTATAGCAGGCACTGCAGCCGCTGAGGTGGATGGAGTGATAACAGGGGCACACCCTTTGAACCAGGGGGAGATGTCTCCACGCTTTACTAAGAGGAACTTTGCAAGAGGGGTTAAAATCTCTTTTGAGGGTGAGGCTGTGAAGGTTAGCATATCTGTTGTTATGAAATATGGATATAAAATACATCAAATATCTGAAGAGATACAAAAACGAGTTGCCATGGCCCTTGAAACTATGGTTGGGGTTAGGGTTGACGAGGTTAACGTGTCTATCGTTGGCTTGCGTGTTGAAAAGATAAAGCAACCAGCCGAAAGAAAAAGCACACAAAAGGCCATGGCTAGATATAGAGCCGTGCAAAGAAGGAGATATTGCTAAAGATGAGCCGCAAAAACGATAGAAAACACGCCTTGTGCCTTGTTTTTGCTAGGGAGTTTAACGAAAACGACATCGAATATTATAAAAACCACTTTGCTGTGGAGGCTTTAGACGCCCCCGTTAAAGAAGGGGAGTTTGTAGATAGGGTGGTGCGTGGCATTTGCGAAAACAAAGAGCAAATAGACGCCCTTATATCTGCGTCTTGCACCGCTTCTTGGAGCTTTTCTCGCCTATCTAAGGTGGATTTAAGCATTATGCGTTTGGCTACTTATGAGATGTTGTTTGAAGAAGATATAGCCCCGTCTGTGTCTATAAACGAGGCTGTAGACATTGCTAAAGAATTTTCTACAGAAGAGGCGGGCAAGTTTGTTAATGGTGTTTTAGGTGATATTTTATCTAAAATCAACAATGCAGGCACAGGTGCAAAAAATGCAGATTAAGGCTTACGAAGTCTCAAAAATTGTGCAATATATGCGAGATTTGGTTGAGGATGATATGCTTTTGTCAAGCATATGGGTGGTTGGGGAGGTCTCAAACCTTACCAAACACTCTTCTGGCCATTTGTTTTTTGATTTAAAGGATGATAAAGCCATTCTCCGTTGTGTGATTTTTAAAGGAGAAGCTAGCCAGCTGCCCTTCGAGATGGAAGAGGGGCAGTTGTTGCAAGTGTATGGCAGAATATCTTTATACAAAGAGCGGGGGGAGCTTCGCTTTATTGGTGAGTTTGCCGATGTTAAAGGGCAGGGCAATATACAACAAGGCCTAGAAAAGCTTAAAGAGAAGCTGAAGGTTGAAGGTGTGTTTGAAAACCGCCGCCCTTTGCCTAAATACCCCCGAAAAATAGCTATTATAACATCTCCAACAGGTGCAGCTATAAGGGACATGCTAAAGATTATAAAGCAACAAAACCCTATAGCCCAAGTGGTGCTTGTGCCTGCTTTGGTGCAGGGTGAGGGTGCTGTTGCTGATATTGTGAGGAGTATTGCAAGTGCTAACGCTGCCCTAGATGTTGATGTTATTATTTTAGGTCGAGGTGGAGGCTCTGTTGAAGATTTATGGGCTTTTAACACGGAGGCTGTGGCAAGGGCCGTGTATGGGTCAACCCTGCCCATAGTGTCTGCCGTGGGGCATGAAACAGACTTTACCCTATGTGATTTTGCGGCAGATGTGAGGGCGGCAACCCCGACGGAAGCTGCACAAATGGTTA
>WQVB01000125.1 GCA_009781815.1 Defluviitaleaceae bacterium | reverse complement strand
GTACTTTTAAACAATAGACCAAGAAAGTGCTTGGGTTGGAACACGCCTTATGAGAGGTTTTATAGACTTTAGAGGATGCTTTGGTGTTTTGTTGCGGTTGGGTTGACAAGTTAGCCCCTACAAAGAGGATTGGGGTGATGTGAGTACGGGATGACGATAAAGGTCATTCACATACCCCTCAAAAAAGTTTTGCGATGTATGGGGCATAGGCCGTGTTCTCTTAATGTCTCAAAATGCATCTTTGTGCCATAGCCTTTATGCTTATTAAAGCCATATTGTGGCCAAATATCATGATACTTAAACATTTCCTCATCCCTTGCGGTTTTCGCTAAGATGGACGCACAAGCAATAGTGTGCGAAAGGTTGTCTCCACCCTTTATAAGCTGGCTTGGTATGCTAAGTTGTGGCTGTGCGTTGCCGTCTACCAAAGCAAAATCAGCCTTAATGCTCAACCCCTCAACCGCCATAGACATGGCCTTTAAACGAGCTTGGAGGATGTTTATTTGGTCTATTTCTTCATTATCTACAAAAGCTATGCTCCATGCTATAGCCTTTTCTAAAATAACCTCACGAAGCTGCAACCGCTTCTTTTCGCTTAGCTTTTTAGAGTCTGCCACACCTTCTATTTGAAGGCCTGCAGGCATGATGATAGCAGCCGCACACACAGGCCCAGCTAAAGGGCCAGCACCCGCTTCATCCACTCCACAAATATAAGCATAATTTTTGTATTTTTCTTCAAAATAAAACATATAGGTTTCTCCTAAAATTTTAATAAGGATGTGTGATATGTTTAAAATCGCCGTTATGGCTGCTTTGTTGGCCTTTTCACCATGTCAAGAAAGCTTAACCTTGATTATAGAAAGTGCCGTATACGCTCAAATTTTGGAGGATGGGCATATATATTCAGATAAAAAAATGCTGCACCCCGTGGGTAATGTAGCAAAAGGTGATGTTGTAGAGGTTTTGGAGGATTTTTCTGCCACTATTTACAAGGTGCTTACCAAAAATGGCAATGAGGGCTGGCTAGCCTCAACAAAAATCCAGATTTACCCAGATGCACCTACAGACAAAACAAGCCTAACCCCCGCCCAGCTGGAGGGTTTTGTGAATAGTAAGGGCTACGAAAGCACCACAAACTATCTTGTATTGGTAGAGATAAACCGCCAAAAAACCCATGTCTTTCAAGGGTCTTTTGAGGCATGGTCTTTGTTGAAATCTTTTGATTGCTCCACGGGGAAACACACCTCACCCACCGTAAAAGGGGCATTTACCCTCAGCCAAAGGGGCGATTGGTTGTATTCAAGACGCTTTAAAAGCGGAGCAACCCATTGGATACGCTTTTACAAAGACTATCTTTTTCACTCCATCCCTATGGACGAGAAGGGCAATATCATAACTGGCGAAGATGTAGTGGGGCAAAAGCTCTCTAACGGGTGCGTTCGTTTTCTTTTGGATGATATTAAGTGGATTTATCAAAACATTCCCGATGGCACAAGGGTGGTTATTTTGTAGAAGCATGCCATACTCGTAGGGAATGGATTTATCCATTCCGCTATTGGAGGAGGATTATTACCATAGTTAGAGGCACAATTTCGGAATGGATAAATCCATTCCCTACAAGGTCAATTAAGTGGGAGTTATGTTTGCAATCCCAACTCTACAAACCAAAAGCCGCCAAAATAGCCTCATAAAGCGACTGTGCCACCCTTTGCCGATATGCACTACTTTGAAGGTTTTGCAAAGCCTCTGGGTTGGTTTTAAAATCTATCTCCACAAAGACCGTAGGTATGCTTGATGTGTTTAGAAGGTACAAATCTCGCCTGTCTACAATGCCTCTATCTCTAGTGTTAAGGCTTGCCACTAGCTGGTCTTGAAAAGTTTGTGCAAGGCTTGAGTTTGTCATGTTTAAACGACTTAAATAAACTGGTCTAGTAGGGTTAAAAAGCACCTCTGTGCCTGAAACGGTGGTGTCATAAACAAATGTATTTGTGTGGATAGACAATAGCATATCCCCCACGGTGTTGCCTAGGTTTGTACGGTTTCTCATGCCTAAAGAGTAGTCTCCATGCCTTGTCATAAACACTTTTATATCCACATCAGACGCCTCAAAAAGATTATACAAATAATTAGAAATAGCCATTACAATATGGCTTTCATACACCCCTTGCAGGTGAGGCACTGGAGCACCCACATCACCCCCGCCGTGGCCTGGGTCGATAATGAGGATGTTGTTATAAACCTCACGTGGGTTTATGATGAGTATGTCTATATTATTTGTGGTTGGGTTAAGAGAAGTCTCTATAACCGCAGGGTAGGTTGTGTGCAGCACAATACGCCCATCTCGTGGGTGATATTCTACCAAATATACAAACTCCCCCTCATCAACAAAATTAAAATCATTAAAGCCGAAAGCTGCGGAGCTGTTGATTATTGTATATGTACGAGTGTGGTGGTTGCTCTCTATCTGCAAAAAATCCACATTTGTGGATGTTCTGCTCCCCGTTTGGCTATATTTGCCTGCTGGCGTTGTGGCAGCAGATACAACAAAATACAAAACCGCCCCTATCATCAACAAAATAATTAAAACAATTACTTCTTTTTTAAGCTTATATCGTTGCCTGCTTCTACCTCTGCTCATGGTTTTTCCTTTCGTGGTTATGATTATAAACTGCCATCTATGCCGTCATTGTGGTATATTATTCACCCAATTAACGCTATACCACCCTACCGTCATCCCGTGCTTGACACGGGATCTAATTGGAGTAGGGCAGGCTTAGTTGGGGTTGTATACTTTCATACATAGATCCCGTGTCAAGCACGGGATGACGGTAGGGAGGTTAGCTATTCCAAGCCTAATTACAGTACGAGGGTTACCTTTCAAACATTATACATCAAAATTAGACACTTTTAAAGTACGAATTTTTGTGTTATAATGTTCCAATCAGGTATCCCGCATTATCAAGGAGGCTCATATGACCCATCTCAAACTACTCATTATGCTAAGCATATTTAATGCAACGGTAAACACATTATATTTAGTTAGGTTTTTTGGCATAATGCCCCCTGAAGAGGTGGTTTATGGCTATGTGCCTTGGTTTATGTCTTTTGCATTGCCTAACGCTGCTTTCGCCTTATTGGCATGGCTTTTGGTCTACGCTTTGCTTAAAAAGCGTAACACATTGGCGGCATTGTTTGGCTTGTTAAATGCAGGTGGGCTAATATTCCACGCTTTAATCAGCTTTATGTTTGTTTTTTACACAGGCTCTTTAGCGGCACTTACCACATTTAACGCAATATTTGAGGTTGTTGTTTATGTGTATGGTTTAGCTTTGGCCACATTTTATATTACACATTTTTGGAAGGTCATCAAATAAGCATTATCCACATTGGAGGGGTTAAAATGCACGAATTAAAACAAGAAGAAAACATCGCCATTTTGGTGGGCATTGATGATGGTGTGTCTGATATAGAATATTCTATGGCAGAGCTTGCCGAGCTTGCCCGCACGGCGGATATAAAGATTTGCGGCACCTTAACCCAAAAAAGAGAAAGGCCCCACCCTGGCACATACCTAGGCAAAGGCAAACTTGACGAGCTTGATGAAATGGTAGAATGGGGAGTGCATCCTCCGTCATCTTGTCATCCCGCACTTGATGAGGAAGCAACCAATGACGGCATCAAACCCAACATCCTCATCTTTAACGACGAAATGTCTCCAGCACAGTTTCGCAATTTGCATGATAGGTTCCCTAATTGCAATATAATCGACCGTAGCATTTTGATTTTAGATATATTCGCATCAGGGGCTCGCTCTGCTGAGGGTAAGCTACAGGTAGAGCTTGCCCAGCTTAAATATCGCTCATCTCGCCTAACGGGCATGGGCAAAATGCTTAGCCGCTTAGGCGGCGGCATAGGCACGAGAGGCCCAGGCGAAACCAAGCTAGAGACAGACAGGCGACACATACGCAGAAAAATAGGCTTTTTAGAGGCTGAGCTTAAAGAGATTAAGAAAAATCGAGACACAATGAGGAGAAGGCGTGAAAGGCAAGGCACATTTGTAGCAGCTCTAGTAGGCTATACAAATGCAGGCAAATCCACCATACTTAACATGCTGGCAGAGGCTGAAGAGGTATATGCGGCAGATAAGCTCTTTGCCACCCTAGACACCACCGTAAGGCGGTTTACCTTGCCAATGGGCGGCGAAATCCTCCTTTCAGACACGGTTGGCTTTATCGAAAAGCTACCCCACCACCTCATCCAAGC
>WQVB01000124.1 GCA_009781815.1 Defluviitaleaceae bacterium | reverse complement strand
TACACCTGCGCCCATTGTGGATATAGAACCACACAAAACATGGAGGGCCTCCACATAGACCATATCAAGGCCATAAACAAAGGTGGTCTTACAACCCCTTCAAACCTGCAAGTTTTATGTGCCACCTGCAACATCAAAAAGAAGGACAAATAAAGCCCACGCAAGGAGATAAAAAATGAATAAACCCACATACTACATCACCACAGCTATATATTACCCCAACTCTGACCTGCACATAGGCCATGCTTATGAGGCAGTAGCAACCGACGCTGCCGCCCGCTACAAACGTTTACGTGGCTATGATGTACGTTTTATGACGGGTACGGATGAGTTTGGCAAAAAAATCGAAGAAGAGGCTACAAAGCAAGGCAAAACGCCCCAGCAGCTGGTTGATCACTTCTCCCAATCTGCCAAAGAGGTTTTTGATGCCCTTGATGTGTCTTATGACGTTTTTTGGCGTACAACTGACCCTCGCCATGTGGCTGCGGTGCAAAAAATCTTCAACAAGCTTTACGAAAATGGCGACATATATAAGCATAGCTATGAAGGGCCTTATTGCACCCCTTGTGAGGCTTTTTACACCGCATCTCAAGCCAAAGAGGCAGAGGGCAAATGCACCACCTGCGGGCGAGATTTAACCCAAATAAGCGAAGAGGCTTATTTTTTCAAGATGAGCAAATATCAAGATAGGCTCATCAAACATATTGAAGATAACCCCAGCTTCATCCGCCCTGCCAGCCGTGCTTTAGAGATGCTAAACGGCTTTTTACGCCCAGGGCTGGAGGATTTGTGCGTTAGCCGCTCTACCTTCAAGTGGGGCGTGCCTGTTAGTTTTGACCCAGATCATGTAACCTATGTATGGGTAGACGCCCTTTCAAACTACATCACAGGGCTGGGCTATGGCAGTGATGATGATGCAGATTTTAAAAAATATTGGCCTGCAGATGTGCATATCCTGGGCAAAGATGTGGTGCGTTTTCACACCATTATTTGGCCTGCCATTTTAATGGCTTTAGGTGAGGAGCTGCCAAAGCAAGTTTTTGGCCACGGGTGGATAAATGTTGATGGCAAAAAGATGGGTAAATCCCTCGGCAATGCCATAAACCCCATGGAGCTTACCGACACATATGGGGTGGATGCCATACGCTTTTTCTTGCTTCGTGAAATAAGCTTTGGGCAAGATGGCAACTACACAACAGAAATCCTCATAAACCGCCTCAATTCAGACCTTGCTAACGATTTGGGCAATCTTCTATCACGCACGGTAGGTATGATTGACAAATATTTTGGCGGCACATTGCCAAGTGTGCAAGCCCCTACCCCTCATGATGATGACTTAATCACCCTTGCAAAAGCCACAGCACCTAAAGCTGAGGCACATTATGACGCTTTAGAGTTTGACAAAGCCCTAGACGCTATATGGGCTTTAATCGGCCATTCAAACAAATATATCGACCTTGTAGAGCCTTGGAAGCTGGCTAAAGAAGAAGACAAGCAAGACATGCTGGCAGGCAGCCTATATAACCTTGTGGAGGTGTTACGTATAGTGGCTATCTTAATCGAGCCCGTTATGCCCTCTACCCCAGCGAAAATTTATGCACAGCTTAATATAACTGGCAACACAAATTGGGGTGATGCTAGCCACTTTGGGCTTGCTCCAAAAGAAGTGCAAGTTGCAAAGGGAGACGCTATGTTTCCACGTATTGAGAAGGGGGTAAAATAATGAGAAAAACACTTAAGAGAATTACTATTTTAGCCACATTAGCACTAACTTTGTTTATAGCGGCTGGGGCAACTGTAGAAACGGGAACAGCTTTAGGCACACGTGTAGGCGACGTTTTAAACACCGACATACGTGTCTTTATTGACGAGGAGCAAATAGAGGGCTTTAACATAAACGGCAACACCTATATTGCAGTTGAGGCTTTGGAAGGCTTTGGCTTTAATGTGATTTGGAACGGCGAAGCTCGTCAACTTTTGGTTTTTCACGGTAGTGAGTGCATGGTTATAACCCCTCAAGAAATTCAACCCCACATCGCCCTTCTAGGGAGTGTGATTGCAGGCATTTTCTACACAGATATTGTAACCTATGTAAACGGCATAGCCGTCGAAAGCTTTAACCTTGGCGGCACAACCGTCATACATATAGACACCCTAGCCGAGGTTTTTGAAAGCCCTATAACTTGGAACAGCACCGAGAGAACCCTCTCTGTCGAGATTTTAAACAGGCCCCAATACCCTAGCTATGTGTGGCTTTCTGCCACGGGCATACGCTTCCACAGCATCGACAACTGCGGCACGATGAACCCAGCCAACGCAAGGTTTGTGCCACTTAGATATGCCCAATCCACAGGCTTTGACTCCTGCGGCATTTGTTGGGAGCATTAGAATTAACAAAAAAGGACTGAAAAAAATAATGTATTTTGAAACCCACTGCCACTACGACTTTAAAGACTTTGACAGCGATAGAGACCACCTCCTATCCACCACCCTGCCCCAAGCAGGCATAAGCCATATGATAAACATAGGCACAAGCCTTAAAACCAGCCGAGCAAGCGTGGAGGTGGCAAGCAAATATGCCTATATATACGCCACCGTAGGCTTTCACCCCCATAACGCCAAAGACATGACAGACGACGCCCTAGATGAGCTTATTAAAATGGCAAAAGACCCTAAAGTTGTTGCCATAGGTGAGGTTGGGCTTGATTTTCATTATGATTTCTCCCCAAGGGATGTGCAGCGTTTTTGGTTTAAAGAGCAGCTTAACCTAGCTATGGACTTGAAACTGCCCTTGGTCATCCACTCTCGCTCGGCAGAGGAAGAAACCTTTGACATCCTCAAAAAAAGCCGTGCAGGCGAGGCTGTAGGCGGTGTTATGCATTGCTTTTCTTCTAATGCAAATTATGCCCAAAAATACATCGACATGGGCTGGCATATAGGCGTTGGCGGCGTTGTAACCTACAAAAACGCCCCCGACCTTAGGGAGGTTGTGGCCATCACCCCCCACAACCGCCTCCTAATTGAAACAGACTGCCCATACCTCTCCCCCGAGCCTAACCGTGGCAAGCGAAACGATTCGCAAAATCTTTTTCATATAGTAGATAAAATAGCCGAGATTTGGGGCATCCCTCACAATGAAGTTGCCAAAATAACAAGCGATAACGCCAAAAATCTTTTTAAGGTGGATTAATATGTTTGATTATAAAAATATGAAGCAAAGCTCTAATGGGATGCCTACATTCGATGCCCTAATCCCCGTTATCATGCATACGGCAATGCAAAAAGATGAATGGAATGGCATAAAACTAAAGCTTACAGCCATTGATGCTATTAAACTGCCTAATGATTTACGAAACATGATATACGACAGCGGGAATGGAAATATCATCGAAGATAGGTCAAGCTGGGCTTTAAGCCTCCTAACTAACGCAGGGCTGTTTCATCGCCCCAAAAGAGGTGTATACGCAATAAATGATTTAGGTATTGAGCTATATAAAAAGCATGGAAACTCTCTCAATAAAGATATAGTCGAAAGCCAGCCTAACTACCAAGAGCATATACGCAACAGACATAATCAAGGCACGTCAACCCCTATCCTTTTAAATGAAGAGATTATCTCGCCGCAAGAGACAATAGAGAAGGCCTTTTCTTCCATCAACTCTAATTTAAAAGGCGAAATCTTGGAAATAATCACAAACCAAGACCCACGTTTTTTTGAGCGTCTCACAAAAGAGCTTCTTATCAAAATGGGTTATGGCGGTGCATTAAGAGGCGAAGGTCTCATAACCTCCTACACCAACGACGGCGGCATTGACGTTATTATTAGAGAAGACAAGCTGGGCTTTTCAAACATATACATACAAGCAAAACGATATGCCCTTGATGCCAAAATAGGCCGCCCTGATGTGCAAGCCTTTGTAGGAGCCATTGCCCGTAAAGAGGGTAAGGGTCTTTTTATAACCACCGCAAGCTTCACAAAAGAAGCAAGAGAATATGCCAAGCTCAACCACATAGTGCTTGTTGATGGGGATGATTTGGCGGATTTGATGATAGAGTATAACCTGGGTGTATCCACCACCCACGCATACGAGATTAAGAAAATTGATTCAGATTTTTTTGAGGAAGGGATGTAATGAGCAAAAGCTTTATAATTAAAGAATTAGAGCAAAACTTTGAAAAAAGAAACATAGATGTGCTTTGGTTTAACACCTTTTGCGAGATAAAGGGTTATCTTTTAGAGCAAATACCAGCCACCGCATCGGTGGGCAT